>CALLNG010000515.1 GCA_938005345.1 uncultured Clostridia bacterium | reverse complement strand
AAAACGTATTGGGGAAATGGACATTGGAAACTCATACAAAATTTTTATTGGGCGCTCCAGGGAAGAAATACTGCCTATACAGGAATGACGGAAGGGGTGGAAGCAGTCCGTTTAGTAGAGGCAGTATACCAGTCAGCAAAAGAGAGAAAACCAGTAGTTTTGGTTTGAAAGCGGGATTCAATCTGTATATGATGTAAGTAAAATGAACTGTTGCAGCATAAAAATGCTGGATGAAAAACGGTTTCGCAAGGAGGAGACTTTCATTCAAACGAGTCCGTAAGTTGCAAACAGTAGGTATGACTTAAAATGAATTGCTATTGACATTGATATAGTAAGACGGGTATAATAAAAGGGTCAGATTCAGTGTTTGAATAAGGTGTAGTACAGAAAAACGGTTTTGATAAAGCACCTTCCTCAAATTTTATGGAGTGGGACTTTATTTGCTCTATATGTTCTGCAATAAGCAAAACTAAAACAAGAGACATTAACATGGAGGTACGGATTATGTTAAAAGGAATTCCTAAAATTTTGTCACCAGAACTACTAAAAATTTTGATGGAAATGGGGCATGGCGACCAAATTGTGATTGCGGACGGAAACTTTCCTTCTGCGAATTACGCAAAGCGTTTGGTACGTCTGGATGGACACAATGTGCCGGAGATTCTGGACGCAATTTTGCGCTTTTTCCCATTAGACCCGTATGTGGAACGGCCTGTGCAGCTGATGGAAGTAGTGAAGGGCGATAATGTAAAACCGGTCATTTGGGATACCTATAAACAACTTATTGCGCAATATGGCGGGAAACCGGAGGAACAGATCCAATTTGTGGAGCGCTTTGCTTTTTATGAGAAGGCAAAACAAGCATATGCTGTCATCGCAACAGGTGAAGAAGCGCTTTATGCAAATGTGATTTTGCAAAAGGGTGTTGTAGTGGAGGACTAAACCAAAAGGGCAGGACGGAAAACCGTCCTGTTTTTTTCTATAAAGAACCGCAAGATTTGCAATGTGTTTCGCAAAAAAAGCGAAGAAGATTGCATATATATTTGCTATAATAAAAATATTCTATGAATTGGAAAAGGAGGAGTCACGGTGAAGGAATTTATGGATGAATTGTTTTTGTTACAAAACAAAACGGCGCAGAAACTATTTTTTGACTATGCAAAGGATATGCCAATTTTTGATTACCATTGTCACCTTGATCCGGCGGAAATTCAGGAAAACAAAAGGTTTCGAAACATTACAGAAGTATGGCTGGGCGGAGACCATTACAAATGGCGCGTCATGCGTGCACATGGGGTACAGGAACGTTATATTACCGGTGATGCGACAGACGAGGAAAAATTCCAGGCATATGCGGAGACCATGCCCTATTTGATAGGCAATCCACTATACCATTGGAGCCACTTGGAGCTGCAGCGCTATTTTAGTGTGACAGATTTATTAAATAAAGATTCGGCAGCGGAAATTTACCGGCGAGCGAATCAGGTGATAGCGGAAGACTCGTTTTGTGTCCATGAAATTTTGAAAAAATTTAACGTGGCAATGGTTGGGACTACAGATGACCCAACCGATGATTTGCAGTGGCATACGCAAATTAAGGATAATCCTGGTGTGGAAGCAAAAGTCCTGCCCACGTTTCGGCCAGATGCCGGTATGGAAATACAAAAACCCGGATATGTAACATGGGTGCGGAAACTGGGTGAAGTTTGCGGAACCGAGATTCAAACATATGCAGACTTTCTGGACGCATTGCGCAGCCGGATGGATTATTTTGGAGATAAGGGATGCTGTTGTGCAGACCACGGGATAAGTTATGTGCCTTGGCGGGAAGCAGGAGATGCACAATTGGAAGAGATTTTCAAAAAGGCTTTGGCAGGAAACAATGTGACCAGAGAAGAAGAAGAGGCATATAAAACGCATCTGCTGATTTTCTGCGGACAGGAATATGCAAGGCGGGGCTGGGTTATGCAGTTACACATGAATGCGGTCCGCTGTGCCAATACACGGATGTTCCAAAAACTTGGGCCAGATACCGGGTACGATTCGATTGATGATAATGAAATTGCTAAGCCACTGGCACGGCTAATGGACGAAATGGAGCAAAAGGATTTACTGCCCAAAACGATTTTGTATACGCTGAATCCCAAAGACCAATACGTTCTGGCAACTATGGCAGGAAATTTTCAGCAAAGCGGAACAAAAAGCAAAGTACAGCTTGGAAGCGGTTGGTGGTTCTGCGACCAGTTAGATGGAATGGAATATCAGATGAAGACGTTGGCAAATCTCGGGGTATTTGCCCATTTTGTGGGAATGCTGACGGATTCCAGAAGTTTTCTTTCCTATGCGCGGCATGAATATTTTCGGCGGATTTTGTGCCAGATCATAGGGGATTGGGTAGAAAAAGGACTGTATCCCAATGACCAAACTTACTTAAAAGAGATTGTGCAGGGTATTTGCTATAATAATGCAAAGGAATATTTTCAAGTAAAATGAAGGAGGAAAAAGAATGGAAATGACATTTCGGTGGTACGGGACGGACGACCCTGTCACCTTAGAGAAAATCCGGCAAATCCCTGGAGTAACGGGAATTGTCAGTGCAATTTATGATGTGCCGGTAGGCGAAGTGTGGAGTCAGGAAAAAATTGCGGTATTAAAAAAGACCGTGCAGCATGCGGGACTGCGGCTGAGCGTAATTGAAAGTGTTCCCGTACATGAGGATATTAAACTGGGAAAATCCACACGGGATCGGTTGATTGACAATTACTGCCAGACATTGCGTAACTTGGCGGCAGAAGGAATTCATACTGTTTGTTATAATTTTATGCCGGTTTTTGACTGGACACGTTCGGAATTACAATACCAGTTGCCGGATGGATCCAATGCCTTGGTATATTTTGCTGACCAGGTAGAAAAAATGGATCCCATCAATGGAGAATTAGCATTACCAGGTTGGGACTCAAGTTACACAAAAGAGAGTTTGAAAGAAGTCATGGACGCATATAAAAACATTTCTGAGGAAGACCTTTGGGAGAACTTGCGTTATTTTCTGGAGCGCGTGATTCGCGTGGCAGAAGAAGTACAGGTAAAAATGGCTATTCATCCGGATGATCCGCCCTGGCCTATTTTTGGATTACCGCGTATTATTACGAACATGGAGAATCTGGAACGATTTTTAAATTTGGTGGACAGTCCTTACAATGGTTTGACCCTATGCAGTGGATCACTGGGAGCTTCGGCAGAAAATGATGTAGTGGAAATGATACGGCGCTTTGGGAGCCGGGGAAGAATTCACTTCGCCCATTGCCGGAATGTGTTGCTGCGCGATGGCGGTTCTTTTGAAGAAGCAGCACATCTTTCGGAAAAAGGGTCTCTGGATATGTATGAAATTATGAAAGCATACCATGATGTAGGTTTTGATGGTCCTGTCCGTCCTGATCATGGAAGAATGATTTGGGGAGAACAGGGGAGACCAGGTTACGGATTGTATGACCGGGCCTTGGGCGCAGTGTATTTGAATGGATTATGGGAAGCAATCGATAAAAATGAAAAAAGAAAGGGATGAAAAAATGGACTTACCATTCAATTTGGATTTAAATGGGAAAACGGCAGTTGTGACAGGCGGCGGTGGCGTTTTGTGCAGTATGTTTGCAAAAGCGCTGGCACAATGCGGCGCAAATGTGGCTGTTTTAGATTTGAACTTGGAGCGTGCACAGGCGGTTGCAGATGACATTACCAAAGCAGGTGGCAAGGCAAAAGGATATGCGGCGAATGTCCTGGAAATTGAGGAGTTAAAATCGGTGCAAAAAGCAGTAGAAACCGATTTTGGCATATGTGATATTTTAATCAATGGTGCAGGCGGCAATCATCCTAAGGGGACCACGACCAAGGACTATTTGTTTCCAGAGGACTTAAAAGAACATCAGGATTTTATGACATTTTTTGATTTGGAGCCGCAAGGGGTATCCTTTGTATTTAATTTGAATTTTTTAGGGACACTTTTACCAACACAAATTTTTGCAAAGGATATGGCACAGCGCGGAAGCGGCAATATTATTAATATTTCATCCATGAATGCATTTTGCCCGTTGACCCGTATTCCGGCATACAGCGGGGCCAAAGCTGCAGTGTCAAATTTTACACAGTGGCTGGCAGTGCATTTTTCAAAAGTAGGAATCCGCGTTAATGCGATTGCACCAGGATTTTTTATTACCAATCAAAACCGCGGCATGTTGATTCAAGAAGACGGTAGCTATAGTGAGCGGGCGAAGAAAATATTATCCCAAACGCCAATGGACCGGTTTGGAGAGGCGGAAGAACTGTTAGGTACGCTGCTTTGGTTGGTAAATGACAAGGCTTCTGGCTTTGTCAACGGAGTTGTGGTACCGGTAGACGGCGGATTTGCCGCTTATTCGGGCGTGTAATTCCATGAATGTTATGAGGAAAAGAGAAGAGCGCTTTCCAGAGAACTGCGGGAAGCGTTCTTTTTCTTTCATTAGGGTTTAGGAAAAACACCGTGATTTGTCCTGTTTTCAGCATGATTTTCGGTGCTATTCGATAAATTCTTATGGAATTGAAAAAAAGCATTGCAAATTCGACAAAGATAAGCTATAATAAAATAGTATGAGCAAGATTTGTAGCTAACCATACCCGCCTATAACGGTTAAATGGGGAGGATTCGGAATAGAGAAAAAGCACAAAAATGTGGAAAGAAAGGGCGAATTTACGTGTTTGGTATCAAAGAAGTAGGAATCGACCTGGGAACGTCGTCCGTGTTGATTTATCAAAAAGGAAAAGGAATTGTGTTGCGGGAGCCATCTGTAGTCGCGGTAGATACAAATAAGGGGACGGCAATTGCTACAGGATATAAGGCACAGAGGATGTTGGGAAGAACACCGGAACATATTAAAGCAGTGCGTCCGATGAGAGATGGAGTCATTTCAGATTATGAATTGACCAGTAAGATGCTGCGGGAGGTTTTGCGTAAAGCTATTAAACCAGGGATTTTGGGGTATAAAGCAGTGGCGTGTGTGCCGAGTGGCGTAACTGAGGTGGAGAAGCGTGCAGTTATTGACGCAGTAACGCAAGCTGGGGCAAGCCGCGTCCGTATTATTGAAGAGCCCATTGCAGCAGCAATAGGGGCCGGACTAGACATTTCTAAACCAAATGGATCCATGGTGGTGGATATTGGTGGCGGTACGACAGATATTGCCGTTATGTCATTGGATGGTATTGTAGTGCGGGAGTCCATCAAAGTTGCGGGTGACAAATTTGATGAGGCTATTGTCAAATACGTAAAGAAAAAATACAATTTGCTCATTGGAGAGCGGACCGCTGAAGAAGCAAAACTGCAAATTGGATGCGTATTGCCGATGGAAGAGGAACGGACTTTTGAAGTGCGGGGCCGGTGTTTGATTACGGCGCTTCCCAAAACAATTGAATTGACATCAACTG
>CALLNG010000514.1 GCA_938005345.1 uncultured Clostridia bacterium | reverse complement strand
AATGGCGAGAAGTACCGCTTGCCAAACGCGGTGAGATATTGCTGCGCTGCGCCGACTTATTGGAAGACCATCAAGAAGAACTGGCCCAACTGCTGGTGAAAGAGATTGCCAAGGATATCAATAGCGGCCGCTCGGAGGTGGCCCGTACTGCTAGTCTGATACGCGATACGGTGCAGTTTGCCAAAACCCTAGCAGGAGAAGTGGTGGAGGGAGGTGTACTGGGGGAAGATACCGCCCATAAAACAGCGATTGTGCAGCGTACTCCAATCGGGGTGATTTTAGCGGTATCCCCCTTCAATTATCCCATCAATTTAGCTATGAGTAAAATTGCGCCGGCTCTTGTGATGGGAAATGCAGTTGTATTAAAACCACCATCACAGGGGTCGGTTGTATCCTTATGTATGGTCAAATGTTTACAGGACGCCGGACTGCCGGACGGATTGCTTTGTACAGTAACTGGCGCAGGAAAAGAAATTGGGCAGCATTTACTTGCTGAACCTGCCATTGCCATGATAAACTTTACAGGTAGTACGCAGGTTGGGCAGCGTATTGCTAAAGGCGCAGGCATGATTCCTTTGGTTATGGAACTGGGGGGGAAAGATGCAGCAATCGTGCTGCCGGATGCAGATATAGATCAAGCGGTTTCTCAAATTATTAGCGGTGCATTTGGCTATTCTGGCCAGCGGTGTACGGCAATCAAGCGGGTTTTGGTGTTGGAAAGCGTTGCAGAAACTTTTGTTGCCCGTTTAAAGGAAAAAATGAAGGAAATATCTGTAGGCAGCCCGTATGATGGATGTATGGTGACACCGCTTATAAATCAGGAAGCGGCAGACTTTGTCATGGAATTGGTGCAGGAAGCGCAGATGCAAGGGGCAGAAATTTTTTCTACCGGCGGACGCGGGGGGAATTTGATTTATCCAATCTGCGCCGATCATGTGACGGAAAAGATGCGGCTAGCTTGGGACGAGCCATTTGGACCGGTTTTACCAGTCCTGCGCGTGAAATCAGTGGAAGAGGCTGTCCGCATCGCAAACAAAAGCGAATATGGGTTGCAGGCATCTGTGTTTGGGAACAATATCCGGGAAGTGTTTTCGGTAGTGCATCAGTTGGAAGCTGGAACCGTTAACATCAATGGAAAAAGCGAGCGCTCACCGGACCATTTCCCTTTTCTAGGAACCAAACACTCCGGCATTGGCGTTCAGGGGATCCGTTATGCACTGGAAGCAAGTTCTACGGTGAAATCAATTGTGCTGAACCAAATTTAAGAAAGTTAAATTATTCCTTCCTCAGCAGAAATACTTGTGCTATGGTTTTAGTGAGATGGATTATTACCTAGAGCCATAGCGCATGTAATTGGCTGATGGAAAATAATGCTTATAATTTTTTGCAAAAAATGTGGAACAAAAAGTGTAATTGAGCCGTCTAAAGAAATGTAATCCCCTCATTTGACCGGCAATTGCCGGCATTGCCTCATTATTTTTACATAGAAAGCTGCTTCTTATTGTGGATAGTAAGAAGCAGCTTTTTCTTTATGAAAAAAGCATAAAGAAGTAGTAAAAAGGAAACCGATTTTTTCTTGTATAGAATCTTGCAAACAGCAGGGGGATGTGGTATAATATGAAACACATACAAATGTTTGGGTTTGAAAAAGGCTGAGAGAGGCAGAAACGGAGGCGCCAAATGGACAAGTTTGAATTGGTATCGGATTATCAGCCGACCGGGGACCAGCCACAAGCAATCGATGCGCTTGCTGAAGGGATTAAAAATCATGCTAAGGCGGAAGTGCTACTAGGCGTGACTGGGTCAGGAAAGACGTTTACGGTTGCCAATGTCATAGAACGTGTCAATAAGCCAACCTTGGTGCTGGCACATAACAAGACGCTGGCAGCACAGCTCTACGGGGAATTCAAAGAATTTTTTCCAAACAATGCAGTGGAATACTTTGTCTCCTATTACGATTACTATCAACCGGAGGCCTATATTGCTAACACAGATACGTATATTGAAAAAGATGCATCCATCAACGATGAAATCGACAAACTGCGCCATTCGGCAACGGCTGCGCTCTTTGAGCGGAAGGATGTGATTATAGTATCATCCGTCAGTTGTATTTATAGTTTGGGAGACCCGGTGGATTATAAAAACATGGTAATTTCTCTGCGGCCAGGAATGGAAAAACCGCGGGAGGAACTGTTGCGGCAGTTGGTCAATATTCAATATGACCGGGGCGATGTGGAATTCATTCGCGGACGGTTTCGTGTGCGCGGGGATGTCGTAGAAATTTTTCCGGCTGGAAACAGCGAAAAGGCAATTCGCGTGGAATATTTCGGTGATGAGATAGATCGTATATCCGAAGTGGATTTCGTGACGGGCAATGTGATTGGCAGAAGAAATCACGTTGCCATTTTTCCGGCTTCCCACTATGTGACAACCAAAGATAAATTGGAGCGCGCCATTGGGAATATTGAAAAAGAATTAGAGCAGCGCTGTGCAGAATATGAGGAACAGGGAAAATTGGTGGAAAAACAGCGGTTGTTGCAGCGAACACGCTATGATATAGAAATGCTGCGCGAAGTAGGATTTTGCTCCGGCATCGAAAACTATTCTCGCCAAATCAGCGGACGCCCCCCAGGTAGTACGCCGCATACCCTCATTGATTACTTTCCAAAAGATTTTCTACTAGTTGTGGATGAGTCACACGTCACAATCCCACAGGTGCGCGCCATGTATAATGGGGATCGGGCCCGCAAGGAATCGCTGGTGGAATATGGATTTCGGCTGCCGTCCGCTTTTGATAACCGGCCGCTAAATTTTCAAGAGTTTGAAGAAAAAATCAATCAGGCTATTTATGTTTCCGCAACGCCGGCAGACTATGAAAGAGAAAAGGCGGATGTGTTTGCAGAACAGGTCATCCGTCCAACTGGGTTGCTGGACCCGGAAATTGAAGTGCGTCCGGTTACAGGACAAATTGACGATTTGCTTTCTGAAATACGAGTGCGGGCGGAAAAAAACCAACGTGTGTTGGTTACAACCTTAACTAAAAAGATGGCGGAAGCGTTGACGGACTATTTGACAGAATGTGATGTTCAAGTGAAATATATGCATTCCGATGTACAGACGCTGGAAAGAATAGAGATTGTCCGGGATTTTCGGCTGGGGAAATTTGACGTTTTGGTTGGCATTAATCTTTTGCGGGAAGGTCTGGATATACCGGAAGTATCATTGGTTGCCATTTTGGATGCGGACAAGGAAGGATTTTTACGCAGTGAGACTTCGCTGGTGCAGACGATTGGACGTGCGGCACGAAACAGCGAAGGAATGGTGATCATGTATGCGGATAACATCACGGAGGCTATGCGCCGAGCAATCGGAGAAACGAACCGCCGCCGGGAAATCCAAATGGCATATAACGAGCAGCATCACATCACGCCGAAAACGATTGTGAAGGATGTAAGGGAAAAAATAGAGGCGACCATTGCGGAGCCCATTGCCGAAAAAACAATGGCAGGCGACGATGTTGAGGAACGGATCCAGGTATTAACGAGTGAAATGCAAAAAGCGGCAGAATTACTGGAATTCGAGTTGGCCGCCAAACTTAGAGACGAGATTAAAGAATTACAAAAGAATTTGGAGTGAGAAATTTGTCTTCTGAACAGATTACCATTAAAGGGGCTAGAGAACATAATTTAAAGAATATAGATATTAATGTGCCGCGTGAAAAACTAGTGGTTTTTACGGGGCTTTCCGGTTCAGGAAAATCTTCCCTGGCATTTGACACGATCTATGCGGAAGGGCAGCGGCGTTATGTGGAATCTTTGTCTGCCTATGCCCGCCAGTTCCTAGGGCAGATGGAAAAACCAGATATAGATTATATAGAAGGACTTTCTCCTGCTATTTCCATTGACCAAAAAACGACAAGTAAAAATCCGCGTTCCACAGTGGGGACTGTAACGGAAATTTATGATTATTTGCGGCTGATGTATGCACGCATTGGCGTGCCGCATTGCCCCAAATGCGGCGTAGAAATTCAGCAGCAAAGCATTGATCAGATATGCGACCAGGTATTGGCATATGAGAAAGGAACCCGTTTGCTCATATTGGCGCCGGTGGTACGGGCAAAAAAGGGGCAGCATCAAAAAATACTGGAGAAAGCAAAAAAAGATGGGTTTGTCCGTGTGCGGGTCGATGGCGAAATGCGGGAATTGGAAGAGGATATTACACTTGAAAAAACAAAAAAACACGATATTGATATTGTAGTAGACCGCCTTATCATTCGTCCAGGTGTGGAAACGCGTCTGAACGATTCTCTGGAGACAGCACTGGGGCTTGCTGGCGGATTGGCTTATGTCAGTATCGTGGGCGGTGACGAAATTTTATTTAGTCAGAATTATGCATGCAGTATCTGTGGTATGAGTATCGAAGAACTGTCACCGCGTATGTTTTCCTTCAATAGCCCGTATGGCGCTTGCCCGACTTGTGCAGGTTTGGGTATGATGATGAAGGTGGATCCGGAACGGATACTAAATAAAAAGAAATCCATCCGGCAAGGTGGTATTTTAGCGAGTGGCTGGGGTAATGTCTCGGATGAAAGCTCGCTGGCCTATATGTATTTTCATGCGTTGTCACAGGCGTATGATTTCAGCTTGGATACCCCAATTGAGGAACTGCCGAAAGAGGCGGTGGATGTGATACTCTACGGCAGTAAGGGAAAGAAAATGCAGTTTGAGTACAAACGGTCATTTGGCAGTACACAGTATATGGGAACATTTGAGGGAATTGTCAACAATTTGGAACGGCGGTACGCAGAGACACAGTCTGATTATGCGAAAGCTGAAATTGAAACCTATATGAGCAACGTTCCTTGTCCGGAATGTAAGGGAAAGCGTTTAAAACCAGAAGTGCTGGCAGTAACGGTGGGAGATAAAAATATTTATGAACTGACCTCCCTCTCTATTGTGAAAATGATGGACTTTTTAGAGCATTTGGTATTGACACCCAAGCAGGAACAAATTGCTTATCAGATTTTGAAAGAAATCAAGGCGCGTCTGGGATTTTTGGTCAATGTTGGATTGGATTATTTGACCCTTTCACGCAGCGCGGGAACACTTTCTGGTGGAGAAGCGCAGCGAATCCGGCTGGCAACGCAGATTGGTTCTGGACTGATGGGGGTTCTATATATTTTGGATGAACCGAGTATCGGGTTGCACCAGCGGGATAACGATCGTCTGCTGGACGCGTTAAAACATCTGCGGGACTTGGGAAACACCTTGATTGTGGTGGAACACGATGAAGATACCATGTACGCGGCAGATTGGATTGTGGATATTGGTCCTGGAGCTGGTATTCATGGCGGTGAAGTAGTTGCACAGGGAACAGTAGAAGATATCAAAGCCTGTGAACGTTCCATTACAGGGCAATATCTGAAGGGAACGAAGAAAATTGAAGTGCCGGC
>CALLNG010000513.1 GCA_938005345.1 uncultured Clostridia bacterium | reverse complement strand
GCGGTGTTGTTTGAACGACTGGATGAGAAAAAGGTGCTGGAAGAACTACATGCCCAGGAATCAAAAAAACAGGAAAAGAAACCTGAAGAAAAAGCACCAAAACAGAACTATATCACCATTGATGATTTTGCAAAGGTTGAAATGAAAGTTGGGGAAGTGCTGGAGAGCAAAAAGGTGGAAGGTGCAGATAAGCTGCTTGTATCAAAAATTAAAATTGGGAACGAGGTTCGGCAAATAGTATCTGGAATTGCAGAACATTATAATCCTGCGGAGTTTGTAGGTAAAAAAGTTATTGTTGTCACCAACCTCAAACCAGTAAAATTACGTGGCGTGTTATCGGAAGGTATGATTTTAGCAGCTTCTAATGGTGAAACGCTATGTGTATGTACGCCGGATTGTGAAATTGATCCGGGTGCACAAGTGCGCTAAAGGTAGGCTCCTGGAAGGAGAAGAAGGAATATGAAGGTTACGATTATTGGATTAGGGCTGATTGGTGGATCGCTTGCCAAAGCGCTTCGCCGGCGCGCCGGGGTAGGAACTGTCTATGCAGTTGATATGAACGAGAAATTTATCAATCAGGCAGTGCAGGAAGGAATTGTAAAAAGGGGCGCAGTAGATTGGCAGGGATATATGGAATTTAGCGATATTGTGTTTGTTTGTACTCCAGTGGGTGCTACAAAAAAATGGCTTGATTTTTTGGAATGGAACATTAAACCAGAATGTATTGTGACTGATGTAGGGAGTACAAAACAGGAAATCATGGGATATGCCCAGAAAAAAGCGTTTCACTTTGTTGGCGGGCATCCCATGACGGGATCAGAAAAATCGGGTTATCCATATGCCAGAGATAGTTTGTTTGAAAATGCATATTATATTTTGACGCCGGGAAACAATCAAAAGGCGTTACAAGTATTAAAAACGATTGTTGGAAAAATAGGAGCGCTTCCGCTGGAACTGGATCCAGAGGTACATGATATCGCGGTTGCGGCAGTGAGCCATGTCCCTCATGTGCTGTCCAGTGCATTAATGAATTTAGCAGCAGATTTGGATCAAAAAGACGGTATCTTAAAACTGGCTGCAGGAGGATTCCGTGATGTAACGAGAATTGCGGCGGCTGACCCCACTATGTGGACAGACATTTCATTTAGTAACCGGGACAAAATTTTAAAGGTACTGGAGCAATACAAACAAGTGTTGGAGGATTATAAAGACTTGGTCTGTGGCAGTGATAGAGAACAGGTATGGAAGTTTTTTCATGCATCAAAGATGAGCCGGAATCGGTTACCGCAAAAAGCAGTATCATTGGAAACACGCAGCACGGAATGTGTTGTAGATGTGCCAGATCAGGTTGGGGTATTAAGTGAAATTGTGCAAAAAATTAGTGAAATGCAAATTAATATTAAAAACCTTTACATTTCTAACAGCAGGGAGGATTATGGAGGGACCCTTATTATCGGACTGGAAGGAAACCATGATGCACAGAAAGTGCGTGCGCTGCTGAAAAAAGAAGGCTATGTTGTTGTGCGTTAAGGAGGAAAGGAATACGGACATGCTATTTGATTCACATGCACATTTGGATGATGAAAGATTTAACGGTGACCGCGATGAGGTTTTGCGGGCGATGCCGGATGCTGGAGTCGGATTGATTATGAATGTGGGAGCGGATTTGCCCTCGTCACGCCGTAGTATTGTATTGGCCAAACGGTATCCGTTTGTTTATGCAGCGGTAGGAGTTCATCCTCATGAGGTGGAGGATATGGCAGAGCAAGACCTTATAGAATTGGAAGAGTTGAGTGCACAGGAAAAGGTGCTTGCGATAGGAGAAATTGGTCTGGATTATTATTATGATAATGCACCACGAGATAAACAGCGGTATTGGTTTGAGCGGCAAATTAAACTGGCACAAAGATTGGAACTGCCCATTATTATTCATTGCCGGGATGCCATACAAGACTGCATTCAGATTCTACGGCGGTATGATTTTACGAAAACTAGCGGTGTAATGCATTGCTTTTCTGGAAGCGCACAAACCGCAGCAGAACTAATTGAAATGGGATTTTATATTGCATTTGGTGGTGCTATTACCTTTAGGAACAATAAAAAGGCGCCACAAGTAGTGCAAAGTGTTCCCATGGAACGTCTGCTAATTGAGACGGATTGCCCCTATATGACGCCGGAACCCTATCGTGGCAAGCGAAATGACAGCCGGTATGTGAAGTTGGTTGCGGAGAAAATAGCGGAGTGGAAAGAACTTCCTGTGCAGAACGCAAAATATTTGTTTCAGATAAATGGGTAACGAAGAAAAGAGGGAAAACCGTGGATAATCAATTATTTTATGAGTTGGGAGATAGCCTATATGTTAATGTTACTAACCGGTGTACTAACCGGTGTACATTTTGCATTCGGGACCATGGTAATGTAGGCGGATATGATTTATGGTTGCAAAAAGAACCGTCTCTGGAGGAAATGTGTAAGGCAATGGATAATATTGACTGGAAGCGGTATCGTGAAGTCGTATTTTGTGGGTATGGCGAGCCGTTGATGCGTTTAGAAGAAGTCGTGGCAATGGCGGCTGAAATCAAAAAGCGTTCGGCGCTTCCGGTGCGGGTGAACACCAACGGCCATGCAAACGCCATTTATGGTAAGGATATTACACCAAAGCTTGAGGGAATAGATACACTCTCTATTAGCCTCAATGCCAAAGATGAAGTGCAGTATGATGAAATTTGTAAACCGGCATTTGAGGGTGCATTTGAGACGGTAAAACAATTTGCACGTCTTAGCAAAAATCATGTTAAAGAGGTAATTTTATCTGTGGTAGATACCATCATTTCTCCAGAAGATATTGAAAAATGTCAAAAAATTGCCGAAGAAATTGGTGTGCCTTTACGCGTACGTCATTATGAAGGTTGAACTTAAATGAATGTTTTATGCTTTTGTGTAGGCGTACCTTGACTTTTTTGATGGAATTAGAGTATAATAAAAACAAATAGAATAGAGAAAGCGATGATTGAGAGGAGTAGTTTGCAATCCTTTTATATAGAGAGGGACTGTCAATGGCTGAAAATGGTCCTATAGAAGAGGCAGATGAAGTTCGCTCATAAGCTCGCATGCTGAAAAGAAAAAGTAGGGATGTGCGGAGATTCCCACGTTATCGGGAAAGGATATCGGTTTTGCCTGTATCTGATGAATGAGGGCAATATGGAAACCATATTGCTAAAATTGGGTGGTACCACGAACATGACGAGTATGCAGTCTGTCGTCCCATGTGTTAACATGGAATGACAGACTTTTTTTGTGGAGAAAAGGAGGAGACGGTAAAATGTATTGGAATGAAGAAATTGAGTGTATGGATAGGGAACAAATGCGTGCGTTGCAAAGCAAGCGATTAGTGGATACTGTAAAACGGGTTTATGAAAACGTCCCTTATTACCGGAAACGAATGGACGAAGCGGGGATAAAACCAGAGGATATTCGTTCCGTTGATGACTTGTATAAATTACCCTTTACCTATAAAACAGATTTGCGCGATAACTATCCATTTGATACTTTTGCTTGTCCTATGGAAGATGTGGTGCGTATTCACGCATCAAGCGGAACAACAGGGAAACAGACGGTGGTTGGATATACTCAAAAAGATTTAGATATTTGGGCAGAATGCGTAGCGCGCAGTCTTACTTCTCTAGGAATTACAAAAAAGGATAAAGTTCATGTTTCCTATGGGTATGGATTGTTTACAGGGGGCTTGGGTTTGCACGGCGGAGCAGAACGGTTGGGAGCTACCGTGGTGCCGGCTTCTGCTGGGCATACCAGCCGCCAAGTACAGTTGTTGGTAGATTTTCAATCTACCGTACTGTGCTGTACGCCTTCTTATGCATTATATATTGCCGATGAAATGCAAAAAATGGGTATAACAAAAGACCAGCTCAATTTGAAATATGGTTGCTTTGGTGCGGAGCCGTGGACGGAAAATATGAGAAAAGAAATTGAGAATAAATTGGGACTAGAAGCACATGATATCTATGGTTTAAGCGAAATTATGGGGCCGGGAGTTTCTCTAGACTGTCCGGAGAAAAATGGATTGCATATTCATGCCGACCATTTTATTCCAGAAATTATTGACCCTGAAACGGGAGAAGTATTGCCGGAAGGAGAAAAAGGGGAATTGGTATTCACCTGTATTACCAAAGAGGCATTGCCGCTTATTCGGTACCGGACAAAAGATTTATCGCGTCTGACTTGGGAAACCTGTGCTTGCGGAAGAACGCTTCCTCGCATGGAAAAAGTGACAGGCCGGAGCGATGATATGCTGATTATTCGTGGGGTCAATGTGTTTCCAT
>CALLNG010000512.1 GCA_938005345.1 uncultured Clostridia bacterium | reverse complement strand
TTGGGAACCCACCTGTTTGCAATGAAGGAAAAATGAAATAGTTTTCCACAAGTTTCAGCAAAGAACAGAAAAAACGCAACAATTTTGAAAGGATGCAATGCCTTTCTGAATTGTTGCGCTCTTTTTTAGAACGATTTCGTTGCTCTTCCGCAATTTTCTGAGGAGAGGCTGCCTCAATATGCTTTTATCATTTTGAGACAGCCCCTTTGCATGGATCGCGTTGCTCATGCCTGTCGCTGGTAGTAGCGGTCCAGAGATGCCGTTAGGTAGTTTTCGTCCACCGCGACAATTTCAAATTCGATTACGTTGGATTCCCCATAGTTGCCTATACCAGTGATGGTTACGGAGCCACGTCCAATTTCCGTGTTTAGCCCATAGGTCACTTGATAGTCTACGTTTTGCAGCAGTGTCTGTCCGCTGCCTTGCAGAGTGTCTTTCACAGTAGGGATTGGCGTGATTTGGTTGCCAGAATAGGTGTACTGGCTGCTGAGGCCGCTTACTGCTGCCAGCCGGATATCCCGGGGTGCGATGGTAGACGTGACCTTATCTACATAGGGCACACAGCCGGCTGCGGTAATTTGATACCAAATGTCATAGGTGCCGGCGTCCGTTAGCTCTGGGATGTCGGTTTCGGTGAACGCCAGGCCATTTGTATTGATGCCATAGTGGATTTCAAAACCTTCCGGTGCGGTGATGTCCATGGAGATAATCGATTTGTGCGCTATACCGTCATAGCTGCCCGTGTATCCCGCCGCATTTGCCACCTGAATGACACCGCTGGCATCGCCAATGGTCAGCATATAGAGGAAGGTTTTGCCAATGTAGTTGGTATCATTTGCACATTCCGCGCTGATGGTGACTGTTCCGGTTCCTTTGATGCGAAGAATGTAATCATTTCCGTTGCCGCGTTCAATGGCGGCGACGCTTTCGTCCGACGAACGGTACGTGACCGCGCCGGTATAATCATCCGGCAGTTGCAGCGGATTTTGGTAGGTTCCATCCTGTGCGTACACAATTTGGTCGCTGGATTTCACAAATCCGTGGGCGTCCGTCAGCGCAATCTGCCCGATAGTCACCGGAATTTGGTGCGGTCCTTCCTCTGCATAACCGGTTGCATTTGCCCGCCAATATACGGTATAGAATCCCGCATCCTTCTGTTCCGGTATCTGCGTGTCCCAGTTGTTGCCATCCAAACTATATTCCACAGTGGCATTGGTGGGGGAGACAGAGACATCTTTCAAAAGCGGCTGCATGCTGCCGTTGTAATTGCGGTTGTTTGCCGTATAATTCAGTACAATGCGGTTGCCGCCGGCCTCAATGATGACCAGGTCATACCAAGTGGTCTCCGTGCCGGTATAGTTGCTGCCCTCCTGTGCCGCTGCCGTTGCTTTGACACGCACCGTACCAATGCCTGAGATGGACACGGTACCCGTTGCAGTATCCACGGACGCGATGCCATCCGGGGAGTGGTTTATTAGCTCATAGGCAACCGAGATATTGGCAAGGTCTGCCGCTGAGATATTGCCGCCGCATTCCTTGTTAGTCAGGCCGAGCGGATTGCCGCTGTAGGATTCTTGAAAACTAATGGAAACACCGCGGTCTATTTGGTTACCCTGCGCAAACGCAATGGACATGTGCGCCGGGTGAATGGTATAGGTGCCAGGCTTTTTTGTCACAATGTAGTTGGAATTCGCCGCAACCTCCAAGGTGATGGCATAATCCGTGGCTGGCGCGCCCTGCGCCGCCTGTGTGCCGAGAGTGATGTCCAGCGTATCATCGCCGTACAGGGCGCTGCCGCTCAGGCCCCCCTGCGCGTCCAGTGTTGTTTGGGACGTCAATGCTTCTACTGCGCAGCCATAGATGCTTTCTTTGTTGTCCACTGTCACAGTCACAGGCCGCGGCTTGACGGTGTAGGTTCCGGGCAGCAGCGTAGGATCGTAGTTTTGGGTATTGTTTGCTGTTGCCGAAACCGTGTACGTAGTGCCGTCCGTTTTCACCGGGCTTCCCTGCTGCGCGTCCGTGGAAAGCACAAGCTCCAGCGCGGAAATGTCACCCACCAGGCCCTGATCCGGCAATCCTGCCGTAGTGTCAGTCAGCATGACATCAGAAATAGCAGGCGCTTCGCCGTAATAGCCACTGGCAGTACCAATTTGAATGGTGACCGGGCGGCGCGTAATGGTGAAGTCTGCGGTCTCAAAACGTACGCTGTAGTTGGCGTTGCCGGCCTGGCCGCCAATGGTATAGGTATTGGCATCCGGCGCCGCATCCTGGACGGACAGGTTAACTTGTAAATTGTCGCTGCCATAGACCGTTCCATCTTTGAGTCTCCAATCGGCATCCTGGATGGAACCGGTGAACGGATTTTGTCCGTCATACACTTTTGTTTTGGGTAAAATGGCAATGGTCAAAGCCTCCGGCAAAATACCCAGCGTCGGTGACTGTTCTTTGGTGACAGTTTCCAATGCCTGTGTTGCACCGCTTGCCAGGGGCAGCCCGCCAAAGCTGTAGTTGGCAAGGTCAACGCCGTTTGCTTCCAGCGTATAGGTAATGACCAGTTCATTTGCCTCCGTCACATTAGCGGAATTGTACCGCGCCGAAGCAGCTGTAACCGTAACGGTTTCTGTGTCTAGACCAGTGTCTGCCTTAAAATTTGTAACCTGGTCCGCACCGGCTGCAGTGTCTGCATTATAGGTTTTTTGTGGCTGTAGCGTCCGGGTGATTTCCAGCGGCTTGTGGCTGATGGAAGGCGTTACCGGCGATGTGCCGATATAGGGTGCATAGTTGTTTGTTTCTACTTTGTACCAGTAATCCCCGCTGTCGCTGACGGTTTGGATTTCTAAATTTTCCTGCCAGCGGCTGTCCTCTGCCCCCGGCGCGCTAGCTTCTCCGTCCGTTTTGCGGGAAAAGAAGACGTGCGCATCCGAAATGGAACCGTCTGCGTCAGATACGTCTATGGTGGCAACGGAATGCGGTTTGCCGTCATAGACGCCGCTGTACGCGACCGGTTTGACCATCAGCCCTGTGCTGCCCTTGGTGATTTCAAACACGCTTTGCACCGGAGCCACCGTATAGTTTGGATAATGGGATGTATCCTGCAAACTTGCCCGGATACCGTAGCGGCCCACTTCGGTAGGCGTGCCCTGCATTGCGGAACCGGTGCAGTTTTCGTCTTCAAAAAATTCGTATAAAATATCTTCCGGTGAAATGTTATATCCAGCAACATCACCGGTGATGGTCACAGCACAAATCTTTTTCGGGTCTTCACCGCTCCCGTAGCCCATGGTGAGATTGCCGGGGAAGGTGAGAGCCACGTCTTTTGGCGTGATAGTAACAGTAAAGGGTTCAATTTGCGTGACTTCATAGTTGGAAGCGGTAGTACTGCCATTGCCAGCCGTTAGAGTTACTGCGCTGCCTGGGTCAGATACTGTCACTTCGTGAGGCGAACCTGCCACATTCGCATTCGCTGTGCCGGAAGCATCTTGGGCCAGTGCCGCGTTCAACGCTTCGCCGCTGGGGAGCTCCGTCACGAGGGTAACGGCTCTTTGCAGCGTCACTTGCTGCTGGCCGTCAAAGGTTTTTTGCTGGTCTTCCAGCCGGACCGTCAACGGCAGTTTGGTGATGGAACCAGTAACTTCGCTGGTTACCTGATTGCTGGTCAACGAAACTCCGTTATATTGATAGTTGGCCCATGGTGTTCCCTGTGCGTCAGAGCCAAATTCTAGGGTATAGGTAATGGTAACTTTTGTTGCCTCTCCGGCATTCGGGCTGTCAAATTCTCCTGCTGCCGTGATGGTAAATTCCACCGGGGTAACATCTGTCTCGACTGAGAAGGAGCCACTTTCAATCGCAAAAGCCGGATTTTGCCCGTTGTAAACCCGGGTGAGAGGACCCGCCGGATCGGTAATGCGAAGCTCTGCCGGCGTGATATGCACAGTAATGGAGCCTGTTGCCGGTTTATGCTGCCCGTCTGTCGGGATGATTTGGTACCAATAGGTTTTTTCCACCACGTCTTTCACTTGTGGCAGACTGGAGAGTTCATAAGTATCATCGTCTGCTTCCGAGTAGGCAATGGTGTAATCCACGCCGTCCTGCACGCTGACGGAAACCGCGTCATGCGGTTGTCCGTCATAGACGGCAGGAGCCGTTTGGCCATACCCTACCACAGAGTAAGTGAAATCAACGGGGGCTACCGTGACCGTGCTGACTGCCACAGTGGACAAATAGTTGTCATCTCCCGGGAAGTACGCCCGCAGATAGTATTTGCCGACTTTGGTAGGCGTAGCTACTGTAGCGGCTGTGCCATTTTCCACATCCTCAAGTGGACGGTCGGTGGAATG
>CALLNG010000511.1 GCA_938005345.1 uncultured Clostridia bacterium | reverse complement strand
TATTGGTAGGGTCTTGGACACTGCGTTATGTGAGGACGGGTAACCGTGGATTAGTTAAATGGCAGAATGTAATTTTATGGGGATGCATTGTTCTATTGGTGGTATTTGGAATATTGCGAAATTTGCCGTGGTTTGCATGGATGGCGCCGCGTTAAACGGAGCCTTTGCACAAAAGTGCGCTAGCTGAACGATGCTTTTCTATTTTTTCGTGGAAATTTGTCACAAAATAGCCTTGTACCACATAACGTATAGAGGACGTCCCAATCATTAGATTATGCAGGAGGCACTATGGTTAAAACAATAATCAGTTTAATGTTGTCAGTTTGCTTTTTGATTCCCGGCGCCGCCGTATTAGCACAAAACAATGCACAGAGCGTCACTCTTCAACAGGAATGGGACAATCCCATTGATCATATTGTGGATGGGTGGACTGAGTTCCTCTCTGGTGAACGCGTTGTCCTTTATGTGAACCGGAATGGCCAAATGACAGCAGGGGATTTATTTCAACAGTTGTCCAGTATGATAGAAGGATATCCTCTCATGGCATATTATGAATATATTGACGAACAGACGGGACAACTGATACAGTATTCAGATGCTGTTGCAGATAGCTATACAATGGGAGCACAGGTGCTGGATGCAAACTTTCCAGACGACTATTTTCGTATCACACAAGATGGTTATTTGGAATTTTTGCAGACGGGAACCATTGCAGTGGATTTTTTGGTAGAATTTTACCATGACACGGCGTGGGGAGGAGAAATGAGCCGTAACTATATGATGGTAGATGTAGTTATAGCGTAATGAACCGCTGGCACAAAACGGAGATTGTGAAAACAAACAAATGAAAAAAGAATGGAAGCAGAACGGGGTATACCACAATGTGGTATACCCCGGTTTTCTATATAAAAAAGTTCCGGGCCAAGAAAAGCTACGGAACTTTTTTATAAATTATGCAAAAGTAATCTTTAACATGTATTATAATAGCATAAAGAACGAGGATTGTCAAGAGGCATTTTAAAATATTTTACTAAAAAAATAATAAAATAAATAATTTATGGAATTTATTCATTGTAATGTTGTAATAGCGTGCGGTTCCTTTTGCAAATGGCATACCTAAACCGCATGCTTTTGCAGTGGAGGCGGTGTTTTAGATAATAGGGGAATGGCTGTATTGGTATCTTTCATCCATTCAGATAATTTGGATTTTGGCAGCACCAGTGGCATTCTGTTGTGGATGTCTGCTACGGATTCGTTTGGAGACGTAGTTAATATGACGAACCTTTCCTGCCCATCATAGATGGAATAAAGGCCTGCCATATATAAAACGGGTTCCCCAGGTAGTGTAAAGAGATATTTTTGTTTTGTGGAATCCCGTTTCCATTCAAAAAATCCGGTAGACGGGATAATGCAGCGGCGGTGCAGGACCGCTTCGTGAAACGTCTTTTTTTCTAGCGCGGTTTCTGCTCTTGCGTTGATTAAAACGCTGCCCTTATTCCGAAATGGAGGGAATCCCCAAACAAACGGTTTTGGTTGTAGGTCCGGACCGGTTAACACAGGCGCCACATTGGTGGGATAGATTTCTTTTGTGTTTAACTCTCTGCCGAGCTGCTGTTCTACTTCCTGAAGAATTTTTGTGATTTCCAATGTATCTTGTTCATTTAATAACGTATATCTTCCGCACATATGATTTTCCCATCCTTTCTTCTATATCTAGTATACCATAAAATAAATCAGGAAAACATTACATTTGATATTTTTTATCGATGGGCGTATAATAAATATAAGAACGAATGTTTGTATAATTGGGTGATGTGCATGGACAGAACGGTTCTTCATGTAGACATGAACAACTTTTATGCCTCTGTCGAATGTCTCTATCACCCCGAGATAAGACACAAACCAGTAGCAGTTGTGGGAGATGCAGAGAAACGGCATGGCATTATTTTGGCGAAAAATCAAATTGCAAAGGCAGCGGGGGTAGCAACTGGAAATCCGTTATGGATGGCAAAACAAAAATGTCCGGAGATTGTCTTTGTTGAAGCAAATTTTGATTTGTACTTAAAATTTTCACGTATGGCGCGCGAGATATATGAGCAGTACACCAACCGGATAGAACCGTTTGGCATAGACGAATCCTGGCTGGATGTAACAGGAAGCCAAACGTTGTTTGGAAGTGGAAAAACCATTGCGGACGAAATACGGCGCCGGGTCCGGTTTGAGCTGGGCGTGACGGTATCTGTTGGCGTGTCGTTTAACAAGGTCTTTGCAAAGCTGGGAAGCGACTATCAAAAGCCGGATGCCACTACGGTGATTACACGAAAGAATTATAAAGAAGTGGTACATCCACTGCCTGTATCTGATTTACTGTATATTGGAAGCGCGACAAAACAAAAACTGCACCAGTATGGTATTGATACCATTGGCGATTTGGCGGGAAGAGACGTACGTTTTTTACAACGGATTCTGGGAAAAAACGGCGTTATGCTATGGCTTTTTGCAAACGGCAAGGATACGGCGCCAGTGGCGGAGGCAAAACCGGCGGTGAAAAGCATTGGAAATAGTATAACAGTGCCGCGGGACCTTGTGACGGAAGAGGACGTGAAAATCGTACTGTATGTGCTTTGCGAGTCTGTAGCAACACGGCTGAAGGAACAAAGTGTTGTCTGCCGGACGGTACAGGTGTATTTGCGGGACACAGCGTTATATGGCTTTGAACGCCAATGTAAAGCGGAGCAGCGGACAGATTTGTCGCAAACTATATTTGAAGCGGCGTTTGCGCTCTATCGGCGTCATCATACGTCCGCCAAACCGCTGCGGAGTATCGGTGTGCGGGCCTGCAACTTAGAACCGGATACCGTAGAGCAGCTATCTTTTTTGCCCGAGGCTGTAAAACGGGAAAAACAGCGCAAGTTGGAATGTACAATAGAAGAAATTAGAAGAAGATTCGGCCACCACTCGGTAAAACGCGCCATTATGCTGAGGGATGAAGCGTTGTCGGGCTTCAATCCCAAGGAAGGACATATCATCCATCCGGAGGCGTTTTTACGATGAGAAAGGTTTTTGTCGGTGTTACCGCGCATTATGATAAAGAAGGAATGCTGCGGCCGCTATCCATTGAATGGGAGGATGGGCGCGTTTTTGAAATTGATAGAATCCTAGATGTATGCCGGGCAGCCAGTCTGAAGGCCGGAGGACAGGGAATCCGGTATACCTGCCAAATAGGAGGACAGATTCGCTATCTTTTTTACGAAGGGCCGGCGTGGTTTGTGGAGGGGAAAACATAGATAGCGCTTTATAGATGAATATAATAAAACCTAAAATGAGAAAATGAAGCATGAAAATTCTTATAGCCGTAATTAGGACACCATTAATAAATAGGAAACTTATTAGAAAATAAAGGAGAATAGAGTGCAGATAATAGGGAGGATGTTAAATAAATGCCATTTTGATTGACAAAATATGGACAAGTATGGTATACTGATTTTAAAGAGGATAAAAATTAACTTTTAAGTTATATGAAGCGGAGTTGGTGGCTGTTTTATAGAATAGATTATAGGAGGGGGAAAATGAAAAAAATACAGGGGAAGACGATGAAGTGGTTTTGGTTTTGTATCTATTTCAGGTATCCAGTTACGGCCGTAGGCGCGATTTCATTGTTTATAAGCAATCTATTTGCTTCTGAATCAACGTTTTTATGGGAAAAGGGAAGTGCTTTATGGATATGGAGTATGATATATTATATTGTGCTACTAGTTAGTGCAGTTGGCGCAATTTATTATGGGTATCCTTTGAGGAAGCAAGCGTTAAAATATATTTTTATATTAATATGTACCAATCCGGTGTTTTCGGTGACGATTTGGATAACAATGATGTTGTATTATCATATTGCTCCAGATACACAGTCGGTTTCTAAATTTATTGCTGGGCTTGTGTTTATGTTTCTAGAAATGATTTATTTTTATAAGCGGATACCAGTATTTTTTGGAGAATTGGTCACAGAACAAGTGGGGACGCCAAATAAGAAGCAGATGAATCAGGAACACTTTTTGGCTTGTAGGTGGTGCGGAAAATATTTTGTAAAAGGAGAACAGATAGCAGTTTGTAAAAAATGTGAATCGTACTATCATATAGCGTGCGTAAATAAACACTTGGGTTGTAAATGTGGTTCAAGAGAATTTGAGGCCCGCAGCACTGGTATAAGTAGAAAAGGAGCGGAAAAGGATGTAGAGAACCCAGAGGATCAGGACAAGATGGGAAAACCACCCGAGAGCATAGTAAAAACGGAAGAACCTTTACCAAAGAGGGTAGAAAGGAATTTCGCTCAAAAAATATTGAAGACACGGAACTGGAAAACATATACTATTGTTGCAGTAATTTGGAGTATTTCGCTAGTAGTGACCGCTTATTTATCATCGATATTACTTCAGTACATACTGTTCAAAACTGTGAACAGTGCGAACGAATTCGGGCGAATGCACATGATGCGGGTTGGAAGGCTAGGATGAAAATGGATGAAGAAGAAATAGAAAAATGGAAAGAGAAATATTTTTCTGTTTTGGATAAGGCACGATTTTTAGATAATCATATTGCAATTGTGACGAACGGAGGGGAAAAGTATCATCGGTACGACTGTCAATATGTAAAGGGAAAAAATTTTTTTGCATATAACAGCGAAGCCGCAAAGTCGAGAGGATATACACCTTGCTCCGTATGCAATCCTCCGGATTAAAAAATACTGAAACCGGTAGGAAAACAAAAAATTTTTAAGAGCATTATAGTATAAACGTAACCTAATGATAAAAGGGACCGCTTTATCATAGCGGTCCCTTTTATCATTGACAATCTCTAAAATGCAGATACTTGATGTTATTGTGATGTAACGAAGCAGGAGATTTTCTGTTTGTCTATCAAAATAGAGGGGGAATTAAAATGAAATGTCAATTGTTGCGGCAAAATATTAAGGTGCGCTGCATGAGTTAAAATCAATCATAAAACAAAAACCGCCTGAAACTTTCATTTCAAGCGGCTTTGAGATGGCAGGGGCAGAAGGACTTGAACCCTCGGCACGTGGTTTTGGAGACCACTGCTCTACCAACTGAGCTATACCCCTATATCGTGATTACACTAAAATATTCTATCATATCTGTTAGCATTTGTCAAGAGATAATTTGTGTTTTTCAAAAAAGCTAAAAATGAAAAAGAATCTGGTATTTCCTGCAAATATCAGGGGAAGTATATTGACAGGATAAGATTCTTATGGTATGCTAAACATAGAGTATATAGGGGCATAAACGAGTAGGATGAAATGCAGAAATGGAAGTAGAATATAGTCTCTAAGGGCGATAGGGATAAACAGAGAGGAGCCGAAACCATGAAAAATAATAAGATTTTAATAGCGGTACTGCTGGTTTGTATTGTCGTAGTCGGCGCTATTTTGGCTATATACTTCTGGAACAGACAGCCGGAACAACTACAGGGAAATGAGTCGCTTCCAGGTACATCACAATCGTCTGAGCAAGGAAATACGCAGACAGAGGCTATGCAGCCGGAAACTACGGATGGAGGCACACAGCAAGAAAACCAGATGGAAGAGTTTGCAAAATATATTGATTTCTCACAGGATGGAAAGGGAGAAATTCAGGAAAACGGTGAGTATATCAACAAAAAATACCGCTTTATTATGCATGTTCCGGAAGTTTGGAAAGGAAACTATCGTACAGATGTGCTGGATATGACCAATGGGGATGCGGTTGTGGCGTATATTAGTTTTATGTTTACCTATAAAGGTAATGAGGAACTGTTAGGAAAAATTGTGATAGCGGATAAGCAGACGTGGGAGACTTGGGAAAAAAGCCAAATGATGACCATGCCGGAAGTGATTACCCGTTCGTCGGACAAAAATATTATTTATGGTATTGATGTAGTGGATTCCAACCCATTGGAGGAAGGATCGGAGGCCTATGAAAAATTTGAGGCAATGCGTATTAAGGATGCACAAATGGCAAAGGAATTATTTGCATTAACCAATGAATAAAAAACAAGGGCTTTCCAAAACGTTGGGAAGCCCTTGTTATGCAAAGAAGAAACTGCCGCCGCTGAGCGGCTGAATAGCCTTTTGAGCTGATAAAGCATGCATCAAAGTAAACAGCGCATCATCCTTTTGTTTGGCTTCCAGCATGATGTGGACTTCCTGTGCGCCGCAGCACCGCTCCGCGCTGTCCCCGTTTCGCGGTCCGTACACCCTGCACAGTGTACAGACGGGGGAACAGCCAACAATCGGTGACTGCAACTCGCACAAAAGTTCTGGCAGGTCGTGCAAGCACTTCGAGAAATGTGTGCAAAAATCTGCTCTTCTTCTATTGTAACCGTTTTACCTGTTGTATGCAAGCCCTAATTGGTTGCAGAGGCAAAAAAATTATGATAAAATAGGTACTGCACAGCTCTGCCGGGCCGGAAAGCGGGGATAACCCGCCGACACCCGGGCAGACTAAGAGCAGAACCAAACGAAAGCGGGAACACCTTTATGGGCATTTCACACGATTATCATAGCACGGGCAGGAGCCGCAGAGGCGGTCCCGGCGGAGCCATCCGGTTTGCGGGGGCCGTGGCCGGCATCCTGCTGGTGAGCTTCGCCATTACGGCCATCCTCGAGCATGGACAGGCACAGCCCGAAGAGCTGCCCACCGTGACGGCCAGCGGCACGGCGCAGAACATTCTGGCCCCGCTGCCCATGCAGGGCGCGGCGGACAGCACCACCGACAGCGCCGTCAGCGGCGGGGAGAACGCAGCGGCAGG
>CALLNG010000510.1 GCA_938005345.1 uncultured Clostridia bacterium | reverse complement strand
TTTTCAGACTGTGCTGTGTGACGAGCTCAAAGAAAATCCCGCCAGCGCGGCGGTTGTACTTCCTTGGATTGCTCAGACCAACGAACGAGCAATCTTAGAGAAAATAGGCGTCTCAAATATCTTTTATCTGCTAGTGTCACACAATCGAAGGGATAACTTTATCCAGAACTTTTTGTGCGTGTGGCTTATGTACAAACACCATAGGCTGCTTTCGCATTCTACAAACTTTGTAACAACTCTGCGATGCAATTTGCGCTGCAAATGCTGCTTGAATTTTAATAACTACATCAAAGACCCTCAGAACGTGCCATTTGAAACGTTCAAAAAACATATTGACTTGGTTTTCCAGAAGTTCGACTATCTATACTCGCTTCACCTTTGTGGCGGTGAACCGCTGGTAGTCAAAGATCTGTCCCGTTTTATACGTTACATCGAGGAAAACTACAAAGATCGGGTCTTTGAGTTTTTTATCATCACAAATGGAACCATTATACCCAGCGAGGAAGTAATTGCCGCTACGAAGGCGCTCAATGGCAGATTCCTCGTAGATGATTATTCGGCGACTGTGGCTACGACAAAGGTAAAGGAAATTCAGGAACTGTTGGCAAACCTTAATGTGGACTGTCAAATCAACAAGGTCGACCGTTGGTTTGATTTGGCCATTGAAAGTACGGATTATAGCGCCTTAACGGATGCTGAAATGGAACAGCATAAGGATAGCTGCAATTCATATCTTCAGGAGTTTGCGGACGGAAAAATATTTGCTTGCTGCTATAGCATATACGCAAATCGGGCAGGAGTTTCTGCTTCAGCTCCAACCGGTGAAATGGAAGACTATATCGATATTTCTAAGTCTTCAAAAATGGAAATTTTGGAATATCGTCAAGGATATACTCGAAAAGGGTATGTTGAGGCACTGTAAAGGGATAGGACAAGATGCCAGTTTTGCGCCTGCTGCTGTTCAAGAACCCAAGATACGTACAGCTCATCCCGCTCATGAAGAGACTGTCGGAGAAAAAGCAAGGGTGACCATTTGTATACCCATTTATAACACGGTTAAGTATCTGGAACGGTGTGTTAACAGCGTACTGAGTCAAACATATTCTAACCTGGAGGTAATACTGACAGATGATGGTTCAACTGATGGAAGCGGCCAGCTTTGTGATGAATTCGCCCGCAATGATGAACGAGTACGTGTTATTCATAAAGACAATGGTGGTGAGGCATCGGCAAGAAACGCGGCACTAAAGGCGGCTACTGGAGACTATGTCATGTTTATCGATTCTGATGATGAGTATCTGCCTAATGCCGTGCAAATGATGGTTGAAACCATGGAAGCAAACGATGCAGATCTGGTTATTGGCGGATACATCGAGCGTAATGGAACGGTTGAGCATTTTTCCACAGGACATCAAAGATGCTATTCTGCGCAAGAGATGGCTTATACCTATCTCACAGATAAATGTCAATATAGTATGCCCTATATTGGCTCCACAGTAAATGCCAAGCTTTTTCGGCGGGATTTACTTATAAGATGGGATGCAGTATTTGATGAACGATTCGTAATTGGTAATGATTCTGTTTTTATGTGCAATTATCTTGCACATGTACGATACGTCTACGATGTGTTATGTCCTGTTTATATTTATTACAAATACCAGCCAGAAGAAAGAGTACAGGGCATGCGCTGGTATTATCCGGACGGTTTTTTTCTGTTTGCTTATGTTGCGGACCGTATGATCAAGCTGGCTCATCCAGAAGAGGCTGAGTACCGGCAATTGATTGCCAGGGAGTATAAAAACTTCCTCTATGCACTTATGAATGCTGCCGTAAATGAAGACTTGTTTAAAAATGGCATATTGCCCTACTTTATGACCATTTTGAGAGAAATTGATTTTGTAGAAACAGCAGCCAGACTAGATGTATCTGAGCACCTAATACCTGAAGAACTGGGCGCACTGCCTATCCAGCTCTTGTCTTCTTTGATTGTAGAACAGAACTATGATGAACTGTGGAATTTGCTTAAGCATCTTGGAAAGATCCGAGGTCTTGTTGCATATGGTGGACAAGATGCAAGACAAATGATTGCAATAAATGATGATGGTTGCATAGCTCATCAGAAATATAAGCAACTGAGAAAAACAGCCCAGCTCGAAGAGGAAAAAGAAGAATTGCAGAACCTTCTTGTTGAAAAAAAACAACATATTCATGAACAGGAACGTTCTCTTTTGGCATATAAGGAGCAGCTTCAAGAACAGGCGGATACTCTTTCAAAATATAAGGAGCAGATGCAGGTACAGGAACATTCTCTCTCGGCTTGCAAAAATCAAATTTATCAATTGGAGAGTCGGATTAAAGAAGCCGACAATAAAGCTTCTGAGCTTCAAAAGCAAATAGAATCATTGTTGAATTCAAAATCATGGAAGATTACAAAACCTCTGAGGAAAATTAGAAGTTTAAAAGGTAGACATTCTCCATGAGAGAAATGCAATGTGGCGAATGAATTGTCAAAAGATATAATGCTAACATGAATTAAGATTACACTAGTTGTTATAAATGTGGTGCTAAAATAAACCAGACCTGCCGTAAACATATATTGGATCGACACAAGAAAGGTATGATTTGTATGAGTGCTTTTACTGGGAAAACACTTCTCATTACCGGTGGTACCGGTTCGTTTGGAAACGCTGTTCTTAACCGGTTCCTGGATACGGATATTGGCGAAATAAGAATATTTAGCCGTGATGAAAAAAAGCAGGATGATATGCGTCATGATTATCAAGCCAGTCATCCTGCCTCCTGCCAGAAAATTAAATTTTTTATCGGAGATGTGCGCAATTATGATTCCATTCGAAGGGCCATGCGGGGAGTGGACTTTGTTTTTCATGCAGCAGCACTTAAACAGGTACCTTCGTGTGAGTTTTTTCCCATGGAGGCAGCTCGTACCAACGTTGCGGGAACAGACAATATGCTGAGCGCTGCTATTGACGAAGGGGTAAAACGCGTTGTGTGCCTGTCTACGGATAAGGCGGCCTATCCTATTAACGCTATGGGAATTACCAAGGCGCTGATGGAAAAGGTCGTGCATGCTCGCGCGCGTGAAGTAGATGGAGATCAAACCGTTATCTGCTGTACACGTTATGGAAACGTTATGTGTTCGCGCGGATCGGTCATCCCGCTGTTCATTGAACAGATTAAAGCAGGAAAGCCGCTTACGCTGACTGATCCCAGTATGACTCGATTTTTGATGAGCCTAGACGAGGCGGTCGAACTGGTGTTGTTTGCGTTTCAACATGCGAGACCCGGTGATTTATTTATTCAGAAGGCACCTGCATCCACTATTCGCGATTTGGCGCTTGGCGTACAGCGTCTATTTGGTGACACAGGGATGAAGATAATTGGAACACGTCATGGTGAAAAACTCTATGAAACGCTCATGACCAAAGAAGAAAAACTGAAAAGCGAGGATATGGGCGATTATTTCCGTGTATCGCAGGATAATCGAGATTTGAATTACGATAAATTTTTTGTCGAGGGAAATGTAGAAACACAGGCTATGGAAGATTACCCCAGCCATAATACTACGCGTCTTGACGTAGATGGAGTGGTGTTAAAACTACTTACCAATCCGTATGTGAGAGAAATGTTGAAGGAAAAGGAGGGGCATCAGGCATGAAACTTTTGGTGCTTGGAGCCAATGGCATGGCAGGTCATATGATCGCCACCTATTTTGTCGAGCAAGGAAACGAAGTTGTTGGTTTCGACCGTTTGCCATCTCCGCATTGCACGAGCAGTGTGGCGGGGGATGCGCAAAATCTTGAGGCGCTGACTCACCTTATTCAAAATGGGTGTTTTGATGCCATAATCAATTGCATTGGCCTATTAAACCAATTTGCGGAAAACGACCATGCAATGGCTGTATTTTTAAACAGTTACCTACCCCATTATCTAGCAATGGTTACCGCCCATGCACCTACTCGTGTTTTGCATATGAGTACAGATTGTGTATTTTCTGGCAAACGCGGGGGTTACGCGGAAGACGATCTGCGAGATGGCTCTACTTTTTATGACCGCAGCAAGGCGCTGGGGGAACTGGAGGACGACAAGAATTTGACGCTTCGAGGAAGCATTGTAGGTCCTGATCGTAACCCTAAAGGTATTGGACTATTGAACTGGTTTATGCAGCAGCATGGAACGGTCAAAGGCTTTACCCACGCAATGTGGACTGGTCAAACAACTCTGCAAGTAGCCAAAACCATGGAAGCTGCTTTAAAACAGGGAGCAACCGGCCTTATCAATACAGTACCGGACCATGCAATTTCCAAGTATGATATGCTGGTGCTGTTCAACCGCTATTTGCGTAATAATGAGCTTAACATTGAGACCAGCGACAGTTTTGTGGCGGATAAATCGTTGGTGCGTACTCGCTTCGATTTTGACTATCAGATTCCGGATTATGAAACCATGATTGCTGAATTGTCGGAATTCATGCGCACACATGCCAGCCTCTATCCGCATTATAATTTTAAGGGGTAACAAACATGGAACAGGACAAGTTAAGGGTAATGACTATAGTGGGCACGCGCCCCGAAATCATCAAAATGGCTGCGGTAATCAAGAAATGTGACTACTATTTCGATCATATTCTGGTACACACAGGCCAAAACTATGATTATACACTTAATGAAGTGTTTTTTAAGGAATTGGGACTTCGCGAACCAGATTACTATCTCGGTGTAGTAGGAAAACATCTTGGTGAGACCATAGGT
>CALLNG010000509.1 GCA_938005345.1 uncultured Clostridia bacterium | reverse complement strand
GGGGCAGTGCTGCGTTATGGCGTCTTTCTCCCAGACTTATTCCGCGGGCACGGTTATTGCGCTTATGGACGGACAGGACGCTCTCATAGCGGCTTTTAAGCCTGGCAAACAATTTGATTCAATAGTAATTTCCGCTCCGGCTATGCAGGAGGGCGATTCATACAGCATATATGCCGGAGGCGAAGCGCAGACTGATTCATGCGGCTTTGCCCAAGAGCAATATGTTCCCGGCGAGCTGATTTATGAGTTTACATTCAGTCAGAGCGTTATGAATGTCGGTTCAAACGGATCTCAGCCCGGAATGAACGGAATGCCCGGAGGCGGAATGCAGGGAGGCGGGCCTAACGGAATGAGGCCGGGCGGCGGCATGGGAAGATAAATTTAAGACGTTTATATTAAAAACGGGAGAGAAGAGAATTGTATAAGCTGCTTATAGTAGATGATGAAGAACGGATAAGAACGCTTATAAAAAAATACGCTTTGCTTGAGGGGCATAGCGTTTCCGAAGCGTGCAACGGGCTGGAGGCGGTGCGTTTTTGCCAATCAGAAAGCTTTGATATCATAATTATGGATATAATGATGCCCGAATTGGACGGTTTCAGCGCGGTAAAGGCTTTGAGGGAATTTTCCCAGGCGCCTGTGATTATGCTTTCGGCCAGAGGGGAAGAATATGATAAGCTGCATGGATTTGAATTGGGCGTGGATGATTATGTGGTAAAGCCTTTTTCTCCGCGCGAGCTGATGATGCGCATAGACGCGATTATGAAGCGTTCGGGCAAAAAGGAGGGCAAGCATAAAATATATCATAAAGACGGGCTTAAAATTGATTTTACTGCCCGAAAGGTATATGTGGAGGAGGATGAAATAAATTTAACTCCCAAGGAATACGATTTGCTCTTCTATTTGGTTCTCAATCAAAACATTGCATTGACGCGGGATAAAATTCTCAATGACGTTTGGGGCTATCACTTCTATGGAGATGACCGTACGGTGGATACACATATCAAAATGCTGCGTGGGAGTCTTGGGCCCTACCGTGATTACATTGTGACATTACGCGGACTTGGATATAAATTTGACGCAACAGAAGAGGAAAGGGCTTGATATCCAATGAAACACTGGATCAACACAAAATCGCTTAAATTTAAACTATGGAAATATTTCGGTACATTCGCCCTCTTCATTATGATTGTATTGTGGCTACTGCAAATCTTATTTCTCAATACATACTATGAAATCATGAAAGTGCATGAAATTGAGAAAATCGGCAAATCTCTTGTAGAGGCCTACGGCAGCGCCAATTTTGATGACCTGCTTTCACAGGCATCCTATAAAAATGGGATAGTCATTCAGCTTTTAGATGAGGATGGAAATTCCATTTTTCCCAATAATACAACCATGGGTGGCGCAATGCCTCCCATGCATACCAATCCAAGAGAATTTCATAGTTTCTTAAGCGAACTCGACCGCAGGCCAGACAGTGCAGATGGCATATCCTATACGGTGAATAATGAACGGTTTAAAACCCATATGGTGGTGTTTGGCGCCAAAATGCAAAATGTTGACGGCAGCTCTGAATACCTTTACATCAATGCGCCTTTAGCGCCGATTGACGCTACCACGCAGGTACTGCAAAACCAACTGATTATCATCACCGTATTATCATTGACCATTGCATTCGTCCTGTCCTATTTTATTGCAAACCGTATTTCGAAGCCCATTAGCAACATTACCAAATCTGCCAATGCTTTAGGGAAAGGAGACTATCACGTTACCTTTCATGCGGAAGGATATGCTGAAATTGTACAGCTTGCGGACGTATTAAACCACACCACGCAGGAACTCTCAAAAACGGATACGCTGCGCCGCGACTTAATTGCGAATGTCTCGCATGACCTACGCACGCCGCTGACCATTATTAAGTCATATGCCGAAATGATTCGGGACCTATCTGGAAACAATGCACAGAAGCGTGCCGCACACACACAGGTTATCATTGATGAAACCGATAGGCTTTCTGCTTTGGTAACAGACATCTTAGACCTTTCCAAAATTGAGGCAGGTACTACGCCACTAGAGTGCAGCCGGTTCTCTCTCTCTCTAGCAGCACAGGATATCTTGTATCGGTTCCATTTGCTTGTAGAACAGGAAGGGTATACATTTGATGTGCATTTGGAAGAGGATACTTATGTCTATGCTGATGAAAGCCGCATCCAACAAGTTCTATATAATTTAATCAGCAACGCTGTCAATTATACAGGTGAAGATAAATTGGTTTCCATTACCACACAGCATACAGAAGAAGGAGTCTCCTGCACTGTTACGGATACGGGAAAGGGTATTGCGCCGGAAGAAATCCCCCATATCTGGCAGCGGTATTACCGGGCGAGTGAACGCAGCCAGCGTACCTCCCATGGTACGGGTATAGGCCTTTCCATTGTGCAGGGGATTTTAAATCAGCATCACGCCGATTATGGTGTAACAAGTGAACAAGGCCGCGGTTCTTCTTTTTGGTTCCGTCTGCCTTACGCTCCCCATGAAACAGGGGATGATTCCAACCAGTGACAGGATTCCAAAAGAAACATCTTTCGTCCTGATACGTCTTTCCACACAAGGGCCATTTCAACGAGGCCATATTAGTATCATTAGTATCAAGAAAAATCAAACTATTGTTTACACGGTCACAACTACAGAAAGAGGCGGTACAGTAAAAACTGTACCGCCCTTCTATATCTTGTTTTGCTCACATGCCAGTAGATAGAAAAACTTGTTCCACCCATTTACTATTTTTAATCAATATCCATCCATTTGCATTCCATTGGTTTCAATACAACGGCAATCTCTTTTCCATGCACCTTGATATTTGCTTTTTGCACTTCCGTTGAATTATTTACAGCGCAGAACCGCCCTGTTTCCGGATAGGCATTGCATTCCACTTCTTGATTGTCGCTAAAGAATTCTTCCATTGCCTCTTCACGGCTTGCCGCCCAGAAAATGGCGCGGTACAGCAATCTCGCATTTGTACTGTTGTACGGCATACCTGCAAAGTAAACACTTCTGCCTTTGCCAAAGGTATTCACCGCCATGTTGCAGCTCCGGTTTTGTACATCCAAAATCTGCGCACTATCCTCCGCGCGGTATATCATCGTCATGCCTTCCCCATAATCCACTTCCCCGTTCAGCTCGGCGGTAATAAAATGGTTACGGTCCGCTTCAAAAGCAGGTTTATTATTGCTTGCTGTAAAGCCGATTTCTTTTTGCACGCCTAGGATATCAGACAGCATAAATAATTCTCCCTCGCGTTCGCAGGCCGTTGGTTCCCCAATTCCAATCAGCCCGCCGCCGTTGTAAACCCATTCCCGAATGGTTTCTACAACCTTGGGGTCTGCCCAATTTTCGCCGCCGCTCCAAGCGGTTCCACTGTCACCAGCGTTGAGAATCACACCCACATCCTCTGGAACGCCATTCTCCCGAATATCATCAAAACAAATGAACTCTACATCCATTGGGAATCCAGCCAACGCTTCAATCGCGCCTAAATAGGAATAACAACGCTGATTCCACAGAGAATGGGCCACCTGATGGGTCTGCCAAGAACGAAGTTTCCCCCAAGAATTGAGTACTGCTACCTTAAACGGCGCAACATACGGCTTGGTGCCTTTGCCTTCGCTCCAAATAGATTTGAACTGCGTTGCAATTTCCGTTACGTGGTCCACAAAGTCCGGAAATTTTAAAGCCAAACTCAAATAACCGCCGTATCCCATTCTCGCCATAGGTTTTCTCATGATAGCACGGCGGCATTTCATCCAAATCGGCGTGGACTCTCCCACCGGATCCCCGCCTTCGTAAAATACATCCGGGAAAAAATAAGGATAAAACCGCGCTTCTGTCTCTGCTACCGGAATATCTGCAATCATTCTTGTTGTCACGCCATCGCCTGCTGCGCCAACCACAGCATCTAGCCCAATCTCCTGAAAATATGGTCCATATGGCTCTGTACCCGCCCAGTGGTCTCCCAGGAACATGATGGCTTTTTTGTTATACCGGTGCACCAAATCTACACATTTTTTAGCGAAGCCAGCAACAAATTTCATGGTGAAATCCATCCAGTCTAAGTACTTCTTAGTTGGATTCTTAAACGGCGTATTATACCGTTTGTTGTCAATAAAATCTTCTGGGGTCATAGCATAGCCATATTCCCGTTCAAATTGTTCCAGCGCCAGCGGCGAAACGCAAGCCAAATAACCAAACCAGTTGACCATTTTTTCTTTTCCCAACTGGTTATACACCAAATCAAAGCAGTAGAAAAAGGTGGTAAAACGAACAACATCCGTTTTAGGATGATCCTGCAGCCATTTTTCCAAAATGGTCAAAATATGCTCCTGTACTTCCGGATAGCGCACATCAATTGGCATACGATGCTCTTCTTTCCAGTCGTTCGTCAGATGGTTGTACATCGAAACAGGCTCCCATAGCTGGTAAGCCAGAAAATCAACGCTGTACTTATGCCATTTTTTTAGTTTCTTAATGACGACTTTTCCCTCTTCGTAATCCCAGTCTTCTCCCGCAATGGGTTTGCCCTCCGTACGGTCCATGACCTGCCAATATTTTTTAATGTCCACATCGCAGTTCGGCTCAAATTGCTGGGCAAATACTTTTTCCATAATGTCAATGCGCAGAACATCCTCTGTGGCGACATAACTTTCTGACGTTAAAAACTCTTGCTGTAAATACTCTTTATGTGCCTTAGCATATTCATTATCCATTCTAACGAGGCAAATGGTGGAATACACCTGCAGGCCCATATCAATAATTTCCTGGGATAGCTGTGTACCATCGCTGTCACGCACTGCATCAACGCCCCATTTTTCCACTAATTGCTTGATTTCCTTTTCCATGCCTTGTTCGCCAGGTAAAGTAAATCTTCCTTTTTCCATGTTGTTTCCTCCCATAACATTTATTTTCCAATATGTAGTAGCAATAAAATCTTTTTCTAAAAACAGCACGATTTATCATATCATCAGTCTTGTACTTTGTCAAGCCATTTCCCGGTACTTTTTTCATTTTGCAGTGGGAATTTCATTAGTACTTCCGTCCCTTTTCCCACTTCAGATGAAATTGAGATGCTACCGCCATACTCTTCTACAATTTCCTTGGCAATAGCAAGCCCCAAACCTGTGCCTCCCTCATTTCTACTTCTTGCCCGGTCAGTCCGATAAAACCGTTCAAATACATGTGGCAGCGACTTTGCCGCAATTCCAATTCCCGTATCCTGCACCTTTATATAAATATAGTCATACACATGTCCGGAAAACACATGAATTTTCCCGTATTCCGGCGTATATTTAAGCGCATTGGAAATGACATTGGTCAATACCTGTTCTATGCGGTCTGGATTGGCCTGAAATTTGGGCAAACTAGAAATTTGCGTATACGTTAGTTCCTGTCCCATTTTTTTATCTAGCTGCAATTTGTCCACAACTTCTGCAATCAAGCCGGACAAATCAAACCGTTCTGCCTTCCGGCTATTTTTATCATGATCCAAACTGGATAGCGTCAAAAGGTCATGAATTAGCCTCGTCATACGGTCAGCCTCTTTTTCTACCACACCCAAAAACCGTTTTTGTACGTCCCGTGGCAAGTCCTCCGTCTCCATTACTGTTTCCGTATAACTCTTGATGGTGGTAATCGGCGTGCGCAGCTCATGAGACACATTCGCAACAAATTCCCGCCGCGCTGCATCCAATTTTTGCTGCTGCGTGACATCGTGCAGCATAGTGATAACGCCCGTTGTTTTTTCTCCCTTGCTCATTCTGGCAAACAACATTTCAATATGACGGCCTTCTTTTTCATAATAACGTTGCAACACCGTCTCGCTTTTGAACGTGAGCTCCGCAATGGAAATTTGAATCCCAATCGAATGAAAAAACATATCAAATTGAAGCGCTTCTTCCTCCGGCAAATTCAACATTTTAGCAGCTGCCCGGTTAATATGTATCATAGTTCCCTGAGCGTCAAAAGCCATAACTCCATCGGACATAAACCGTTGAATCGTTTCCAGTTTATCTTTTTCCGCTTCCATCTCGCTCAAGCCAGATTGCAATTCTACCGCCATTTGGTCTAACGTTTGACTTAATAAGCCAAGTTCATCCCGCGGCAACCGCTTCTTTTCCTTCTCATAGTGTCCTTCGGCAATATTTTTCGCTTTCTCAGTCAACGCCCGAACTGGTCGGGTAATCATACGTGCAATCCACATTCCCATCAGCAATGCGACAATAATTCCAACTGCGGCAGCTTGCAGCATCAGATGAATCAGTGCATTTAAGCTATCAGAAATGCTCCCGCTAATATCCACCACATAGACTACGGCCCACACCGTACCATCTGGTTGTTGAATAGGATAAGCATAATCGGCTGCCACTGTACCGAAACCCCAGGAAATCCCATTTCCAATCCGCCCCTGCATAGCAGCCTGCACATTTTTCGTCTCACCGTACGGCAGTGCAGTACTGCCCTCTTCCTCTCCTCCAATTACTACCGTTCCTTGCGAACTCAGCACAAAAACCTGTTTCCCATCTGCAATGCCCTGTTGCTCCAGCGCCGTTAAAATGAGTTGCCGTAGCGCAGCCATATTTGTCTCTTCCGCAACAGCCTTTTGTACAAGCCGCGCTCCCAGTTCCCCCTGCATTAATGTGCAATTCCGCACAAAACTGTTGTCCATAATTATATGTAGTTCGCAGTGCCAAAAATGTTCCCGTCATTAGCACCACAATGACGGCAACTATCACCACCAGAAGCTCTAGTTTCCATTTTATGCTTTTGAACATGCTTTCCCATCCACCTTAACTATGCGCACTTTCAAACGGTTCTGCATTAAAATAGTAGCCCACGCCCCGTTTCGTCACAACATATTCCGGCTCTGCCGGATTGCGTTCCAGCTTTTCCCGCAGCCGCCGTACAGTCACATCAACAGTACGGACATCGCCAATATATTCATAGCCCCATACTTTTTCCAGCAAGGTTTCCCTAGAAAACACTTTGTTCGGGCTGGAAGCCAAAAACCGAATCAATTCAAATTCCCGCAGCGTCAATTCAATTTTTTCTTGCCCGCGCCGAATTTCATATTGGTCACAATCAATGGTCAAGTCCCCCATTTCCATAACGTCAGTAGGCTGTGCCACTGCAACTGGAATGCGCCGCATATTTGCCTTGATACGCGCCATCAGTTCACGCATACTAAACGGCTTGGTCATGTAATCATCTGCACCCAGTTCCAATCCTAAAATCTTGTCCACTTCTTCTGTACGTGCCGTCAGCATAATAATGGGCGCTTGGGAAAAACTCCGCACCATTTTGCACACTTCAAACCCGTCGATTTTAGGAATCATCACATCTAGCAAAATCAAATCCGGATGAAGTTGTTTTGCCTTCGCAACCGCTTCTTCCCCATCCATTGCCGTTTCCGTCTGATACCCTTCCCGTTCCAGATTAAACTGCAAAATATCCAAAATGGATTGCTCATCTTCCACAATCAACAGTAATCCTTTCATGACTGTTCGCCCACCTTCTTCTTGACATACTCTCTTTTATTTTACCAGATGGGTGCCCGATAATGCAAGTCTTTTTTCCAAATTCCTCTTTTTTTCTATCTTGCTATCCCAGAATTGTATGAATTTTGTAAACAAATTGTAAACAAGTGTCCAAAATCACATAGAATCGGTTGACATCACATAAAATATATATTATACTGGGGAAAGCATTTAAAACAAAGTAGGTGAATCTATGATGGAAGAAGCACAAAAACCCAACACGACTGCACAAAACCAAGAAATTCCATCTTACAGACGCCGTTGTTGCATTATATCT
>CALLNG010000508.1 GCA_938005345.1 uncultured Clostridia bacterium | reverse complement strand
AAGAAGACATTGAAATGAATGAACAGGACAAAGATGATAAAAACGAAATTCCGGTTTTGGTGTGCCAAAATGAAAAAGTGGAAGTGCTGGACGTGGCGGACAAAGTTTCTTTCAACGGACAGAGCATTGGTTCCACATCGCTTGTGCAGATGATTGGCGCCGAGGGGATGGCAGTGAAATACACGCTTAATACGGATGGAAAAATCCGCTCCATTGAATCGGCTGAGCTCTATGGCGGCGAACCGGGACAAAAGATAAAATACAATGTGCGCGACAAAGTGTTCGGTGGCATCACCAACATCAACAGCTTTGCCATTGATGAAAATACCAAGGTTATCTGCCTGCCGGAAACCGTAAACAATGAAGAGGACTACATGGTGCAGGTGCGCATTGACAACACGGACAGCCCCCGCCGGTTTGACGCGCAGGGCTATGAATATGACCCGGTGACCAAAAAAGTGGAATTGCTGGTAGTGACAGAAACCATGGATGCCAACCAGGTATCCAACATCGACATCAATACCGCGAAAATCGGTATGGTGACAGATGTGCGGAAATATTCCGATGAGGAGATGCAAACCAGATACAAAATTTCCATGATTGTGGACGGCGGGGAACAGACCTTTGAAACGGTTGATATCAACCAGAAAAACAGCGCGATTGGGAACCTACAAGATGGTGACCTTATTTACTTTGTCAAAAACGGAGAGGATAAGGTTGAAAATGTGAGAATCATTTATTCATTTAAGGACATGGCAAAAGACTCTGTGTTTGAACAAGCGTTTTTCTACCAATACCAAGGTACGGAAAACCAGCAAATCTGCGGCGCCTTGCAGTCGCTGGAATTTGACGAAATTGACGTGGGAGAAAACATTCTGGTGACCCAGGCCACCATTGACTGGGGCGGCAGTACCGAACGCATTAACGTGGCACAGCGCAATGCGCCGCCGGTGTTCCTATATGACCGGGCCACCAAACAAGCGCGTGTGGCAACTATGCGGGAAGCAATCCCG
>CALLNG010000507.1 GCA_938005345.1 uncultured Clostridia bacterium | reverse complement strand
CCAATGACTGCCAGCATGAGACTTTTACCACGGTTATTCCAATATACGCGGTCTCCCGGTTTCAGGCTTTGTCCCTCCTGAAAAGCGGTGAACCCCTGCGCCTGCGCCAACTCAATGGCTTTCTTGACACAACGCGCTTCCGTTTTTCCATAATCTAAAAAAGCGCGGTACCCGGCAGCATAATCCATAATTGCCGCCTGTTCCTGCTTGTCTGTTACATCCCAAATATGTTTCTTTTCCATTAACATGTTGCATGCACTCCTTTACTGTTGATAAATTTTTTGATAGTTTTCATAGTATCCAAGCACCTTGGTGACATATTTTTGTGTGTCGGGAAACGGAATATCTGCAATATCCAACACATTCTTTCCTAGTTCCTCCTGCCATTGCCTTACATTACCCTCTCCAGCATTATAGGCTGCAACTGCATTGACCAGTTCGCCATTGTTGTCTGCAAGGAGCCGGGCAATATACCAACATCCAATTTCAATATTTATCTCTGGATCATAGATCATATTTGGCTCAAATGGGTCTATTCCAATTTTTTCTGCCGCCCAAGCTGCCGTATCATCCATCACCTGCATCAACCCTTTTGCGCCGACATAGGATTGCGCAGTTGTTTCAAAACTGCTTTCCGCTTTCATCATAGCATATATCAAGTAATGGTCCACCTGATACTTCGCACTTTTTTGTTCCACAATTTCATAATGCGGCATTGGATAAATACGCCGCAGAATTGGTTTTATCTGAAACACCAGGATAAGTGCAGCAATTGCAAGAAGTATCCCGGCGATAATTCTTCTTTTTTTAACAACAACTACCACTATGTCCCTCCATCCATGTATTGATCTTCTGCTCTAACTCTGGCAAATTTGTATCATTATACAGCACAAGGCTGCATCGTTTTTTCCATGCCTCCATAAAGCCCTGCGCCGATACACGCTGCTGTGCCGCTTGCTCCGATAGGCCATCACGCTTTATAATGCGCTGCACCCGCTTCTCTTGCGCTGCATCCACAAAAATCACAGCATCGCATAGCGCTGCTATGTCTGGCACCTCATACAGTACCGGCGCATCTATGACGATCACACTTGCCGCAGTATGGCTACACTGTTTTTTTACCTCTTCCGTAATAGCGGGATGAGTTATTTGCTCCAATTGCTTTCGCTTTTTTGCGTCTGAAAACACGATACTTCCCAAAGTCTTCCGGCGCAGCGTCCCATCCGGCGCTATGACCCCTGCGCCAAACACCCGTGCTATCTTTTGAAGCGTTGGTTTGCCCGCTTCCACAATCTGCCGCGCAATTTGGTCCGTGTCAATAATATATGCGCCTTTTGCCGCGAATATTTGAGCCACCACTGACTTCCCGGCACCCGTATATCCGGTCAATCCAATGACCACTCTGCCTCACTCCTTATTTTGCCTCATACCATGAATGTCCCATTTTAACTTCTGCTACTAACGGAACAGACAATTCGACTGCGTGCTGCATACAATCCTCTAAAATTTGTTTTACTGCTTCTATTTCCTCTTTTTGCGTTTCAACAATCAATTCGTCATGTACTTGTAGAATAAGTTTAGAGCATAGTTTTTGCTTCTCTAAAGCGGCATGTACTTTAACCATAGCAATTTTGATTATATCCGCAGCGCTGCCCTGAATGGGAGTGTTAAGCGCCACGCGTTTACCAAAAGCGCGTTCTTGGAATTTGCTGGATTTTAGTTCTGGAATGTACCGGCGGCGGCCCAAAATGGTGGAGACATATCCCGTTCTCTCTGCTTCCGCTACGATATCCTCCATATATTGCCGCACGCCGCTATACTTCTCCAGATACCCATCCATATAGGCTTTTGCCTGCTTTTTGGTGATGTGCAAGTCCTGTGCTAAAGCAAAATCGCTGATACCATATACAATGCCAAAATTGACCGCCTTTGCACTGCGGCGCATTTCCGCACTCACCAGGTCTGGTGATACGCCGAATACCTGCGAGGCTGTAATCGTATGAATATCCTCTCCCTGCAAAAATGCTTGAATGAGCCTTTCATCCTTTGATATATGCGCGAGTACGCGCAGTTCAATTTGAGAATAATCCGCGTCCAGCAAAATATGATCCTCATCGGACGCAATGAACATGCGGCGCATTTCCCGCCCCAGCTCTGTGCGTACCGGAATGTTTTGCAAATTGGGTTCTGTGGAACTGATGCGTCCTGTTACGGTTACGGTTTGATTGAATTTGGAATGGATTTTTCCGTCCCGGTCCATGACGTGCATCAAACCATCCGCATAAGTTGACTTGAGTTTTGTCAGTGCACGGTATTCCTTGATATATCCGATAATGGGGTGCTCCTCCTCCAATTTATCCAGTACTTCTACATTGGTGGAATAGCCTGTCTTGGTTTTTTTAACCACGGGTAATTTCAGCTTTTCAAATAAAATAACGCCAAGTTGTTTGGGAGAAGCAATGTTAAAATCTTCGCCCGCCATATCATATATGGTTTGTTCCGTAGATTGAATATTCTTCTCCAGCATGGCTGAAAATTCTTTTAGGCTTGCGCTATCCACACGAAAACCTTCCTGCTCCATGTCTGCCAAAACTTTTGTCAGTGGCATTTCCACGTCTTCAAACAATACGGTTTGCTGCCGCTGCTGAATCTGTGGTAAATATTTTTCCCGCAAATCTAGCACAGCTCCTGCACATTTCGCGCCATACTGTGCCAAAACAGCTTCATCACTTTCCATCATGCTAACTTTATTACGGCCTTTTCCAAACAGCGTTTCTCGGCTTTCAAAATCGCTTAAAGAACCAATATCATAATTGCTGCGTGACGGATCCATAATATACGCCGCAATTTCACTATCAAAAACAATGCCGCGCAAAGTAATCCCCGCCTTGTGCAGCAAAACATAGGCCTCTTTACTGCCATGGGTACATTTGGGAACACTGCTTTCAAAATATGACTGCAAATCTTCCAGTTCTAGGTCACTCAGCAGCCCAGCGTGAAGATGAAAATAATAGCTGTTTTTCCCATCAAAGATAGAAACACCCGCTAATACTGTATCATCACATAATAAATAAAAAGCAGACTCACCTAAGGTTGGTATCACTTCTTCCGCCTGCGTCTGTTGCGTTATGATAATAGGCGCATATTCCCGCACGGGAACCTGTTTTTGTTCCAATCCCAATTTTTTTACCAAGCTTTTCAGCCCAAGTCTAGAGAGCGCTTCCAAAAGAACCGGTTCGTTGTATTCTCTGCGCCTTAGCGCTTCCCATGTTTCCTCTAGCGGCACTTGCCTGTCAATGGTTCCAAGCATGCGGCTCATAAACGCGCTGTCTTTGCCCTGTTCCAATTTCGTTTTTACTGCGCCATTTACGTT
>CALLNG010000506.1 GCA_938005345.1 uncultured Clostridia bacterium | reverse complement strand
CTCAAAATACCGGGAGCCGTGCCGCAGGACCACCGGGAACGGGATTGGATGAACCGGTTTGTTGCTGTGGAAGGCGATGCGATCCTTTCCAGCGTGGCAAGCTATGATTATCAAGTTTGGTTTGACGGAAACATAGTGGGTATGGGCGGCGTGGGGGATGTCTCTACATTTCCGCAGTATCGTAGGAGAGGGGCGGTTCGGGCTTGCATAGAAACAGCTTTTGCGGCCATGCGGGAAAAAGGCCAGGCATTTTCCTATCTTTATCCATTTAGCACAGCTTTTTATGAAAAGTTGGGGTATGGACTTGGATGCAGGGTGGTCAATTGGGATATTCCTATGAGAAATTTGCCCAAACAGCCAATTCGCGGAACATTTTCGCTTTATGAGCAGGGGCAGGCATTGCTGCCGTACCAGCAAGTTTATGCAGCGTTTGTTGCGTACCGCAATCTGGCAGCGCAGCGGGAGGAAATTGACTGGAAGCCATTTACAAAGAAAACATGGCAAAACCGTGTGTATACCTACCTGTACCATATGGAAAATGGACAACCAGGCGGTTATTTTACCATGGGTCCAAAGCAAGAAGGGAAAACTGTTGTGATGGATTGTTCGGAACTTGTGTTTTGCAGCCAGGAGGCACTGGAGGCTATGTTAACCTTTATGACGGGGTTTGCCGCAAATTATGACACGGTGCGGCTGCCGCTTCCAGAGGATGTTCTGCTAGAACCGTATATCCGGGAACACACTGGAGTCAAGCAAAACCGTTATAATAAAGGCATGGTACGCGCCGTATGTGTGCAGCAGGTACTGCACCAGGCAACATATCTAGGGGAAGGCAGCGTGATCCTGCAAATTTTGGACGAGTCCTGCCCCTGGAATAACGAGACGTTTCAAGTGGAGTTTTCACCGCAAGGGACGGTGGTGCAGCAAACACAAAAACAGCCGGATATCACGTTGCCGGTCTCTTTGTTTTCAGAATGCATTCTCGGCCGGTATGATGCGCAGCAGCTTGCCGCCTTTCCGGCCTTTGCAGAGGCAAAAAATCAAGAAAATTTGAAAAAAATATTTTATAAAAAAAGAATGTGGATTCAAGAAGGATTTTAATAAATGCTGCTGAGAAGTGAAAGACGGTGTAGAATGGATTTTACCGTTTTTTCAAATGCCTGGGCTTTTGGTTGGCATTTTGGATGAAAGTACCATTGTAAAAATTGTAAGCGCATACGTATAAAATGAAACAGAAAGGCGAAAACAGGAATCTTTTTTCCTAAATTGGAAAAACTTAAGGAATATTTAATAATTTGTTGGCGAAATATTAACATTGATTCGTTATAATAAAAGAAAAGGACAAGCAATAGCTAGGAGGTGGTAGATTGGACATGGCATTAAAAAACAAAGCCAAAAATAAATTAGATGAACAGCAATACCGGCGGCGCCGCAAAATCGTCAGTGCCATATCCTTTTTGTTGCTTTGTGTCCTGTTTGCCGTAGTGGTATACTATTCAAAACCGTTGATGCAGCTAGTGGCTGAACCGGAAGAATTTCGTGCCTGGATTGAGGGGCAAGGCATCTGGGGATATTTTACCTTTGTTGCAATTATGTGTTTGCAGGTAGTGGTTGCAGTCATTCCGGGCGAGATTGTGGAAATTGGCGCGGGATATGCATTCGGAGCGGTTATGGGATTGTTGCTTTGCTTAATTGGCACAGCAATGGGGTCCACCATTATTTATGGGTTTACAAAACGCTTTGGACACAAAATGGTAGAAGCGTTTATTTCTAGGGAAAAAATTCAATCGCTGAAATTTATTCAAAACAGCAAACGGCTCAATTTGTTGATCTTTGTACTGTTTTTTATACCCGGCACACCTAAAGATATCATTACGTATTTTATTGGGCTTACTCCCATGAAATTGCGAACGTTTTTGATGATTTCCAGCGTGGCGAGAATCCCATCTGTAATAACCTCTGTGATGGGCGGACATGCATTAGGACTGCAAAATTATACTATGGCTATTATTGTATTTGTAGTGACGGCCGTCATCAGCTTGGCGGGCGTGCTGGTTTACCGGCATATTAGTAAAAAGGAAAACAGTAAACCGGTAAACCGCGAAAAATGATAATAAGATTTATTTTTGATACACTCCTTCATTCCATACAAAAAGCCCGCTTCCTCAGGTTGCGGGCCTTTTTGTATGGAATTAGCGCGAGGGATGGGTAGCTTGATAGTCCTGAAGCCATGTAATTTTTTCTTCAATCTGTGTCAAATGCTGCTGTAATACCTGAATATCCTGTGAGAGTTTAGCACGGTAACGCAAAAAGAGAGCTAATTGCTCTGGAATCGTATTTTCCCCGAGGGAACAAAGCGTTAAAAAATACTTGATATCCCGAATTGTCATACCGGCATTTTTCAGACAGCGTACTACATCAATGCGGGCTAAATCGTCATCCGTAAAATAGCGGATACCTTTTTCTGTGCGGGCGGGTGAGAGAAGCCCTTCCTTATCGTAGTAGCGGAGAGTAAATGGGGTTAGATTTGTCTTTTTTGCGGTCTGCGATATGGTGTAATACATAACAATTCACCTTCTTTGCACTTTTGATTAATTTGTAAAAAATTAGATTTAATTGTAGTGTAACTTGGAGAGTATCTATCCATTTTGTCTAGTTGCCTTTCATCTCTATATCGTATGTGATTTGTCTTGTTTGATAAACTGTGAGTCAAATAGATTGAAATTATATGTAAGAAAATCGTTTGCCTCTTTTAAGATCCTTTTTGAACCGCTATATTCCAATGTTTTGTAAGCTTCTTCAAAGGAGCATAATGTTGCCTCTAAAAGCTCTTCTTTCTGTACAACAATTGGTTGATTTGTATATTCTGCAAGAAAATAGACGACTTGTTTCATGGTATCAGGCTTATGAGAAATGATATATTCATCAAGACTTCTAAAGCCGTCCATAATTTGTGGTTTTAAACCAACCTCTTCCTGTATTTCGCGAAGAGCCGTTTGCTGTTCTGTTTCGCCATTCTCCATATGTCCTTTTGGAAACCCATGAAATCCTTCCAATTGTTGCACAATAACATATTGGATTTTATTATCAATTCTAGTAAAAACAACTGCACCACACGACTTTTCCTGTTGCATTTTGCTCTTCCTCAACTTTCAATTTTTATATACACTTTTTAAAATCCTTCCGGAAAGAAACGGGACAATTGATATTATATTGCTTTAAAAATACGTTATTGAATGATTTTATCCAATTTCTTTTTTCCGTCTTGATACGAAAAATTTATCTCTTGGTACAGGCTATGATAAAATGCATTGGCAATATGCTGCCGCTGTTTGGCAATGTTTCTTGCGGTTTCCGTATAAAAATTTGAATATACATGCTCTAATTTATATTTATATTCTTGGAAAAAGGATGGCTTCGCATCCTGCTCTCCATTCGAAATCATGCCATTTGGAAGGACATGATACAAAGGTTCCGAAACGATACCTTTGTATAGTAGCGTTCTAGCGATTCCGATGGCACCCGCCACATCTAATTTATCCGCATCGAATAAGATTTTGGCTTCTAAACTGAGAGGAGGATTGCTTTTTCTATAGCTATGTGTTTGGATACAATGTTTTACTTGCTTTGCAAAATCTTCCGTGAACTCATGCAATAAAAGAAATTGATAGGCCTTATCACCACCGACTGTTGCATGGCTGATAGACGGGTTTTCAAACTGTTCTTTTCTCCCAACATCGTGCAACAAACACGCGGCGATTAAGATGTCATAATTTACCGTTTCCTCTGCCGTTGCAATTTCTATTGCATTATATAACACACGATAGATGTGCTCTTTATCATGCGCAACATCTTCCGCACAGCAAAGCATAAAATTTTCGAGTAAACAATAGGTTTCTTTGTTCACGATGTTTCACCTCCACAAAATGCATGGTTAGTTCAAAACCATTTCACTATTTCGCCGGCAGGGTTTTCTCACATAAATGCTTGCAGAAGATAAAATAGCCTTAGAGCGGTTCATTTCAATAAATTTTTCTACTTTGAATCCGGCCAAATTCATTTCAGCCATATATCCTTCCCGGTCATTCGCTCTTGTTGGCACAAACGGCAGCATAATTTCTAAATGACTATCTCCCAAATCCAATTTGCGGACGGATGGCGTTTCATAATCCGCGCCAGTCATTTTTAGCCAATCTTCATAGGAAGGAACAGGAGATGTTACAACCGTTTCTCCATCATTGGCGCTGTGATAAGATTCTTTATAAAATAACATAGGGGAACCTTCTTTAAGAGATAATAAAGCGTTTTTTAGATAGGATTTTCTATCTTCATCCGTGACAAGCATATGAAGGCCCATACAGTCAAGTGCAGCATCATACGTCTCGCCCGTCGTCTCTTTCACCATATCAAGGATATCGACTCTTGCATTCGGATATGACTTCAACGTTTCTTTCGCTTTCATAACGGCACTAGGAGATAGATCCACTCCATGATAAAAGCAGCCAAGTTTTGACAATATAGCCCCACTTGCCCCTTCTCCACAGGCAAATTCTATGATAGTTTTCCCTTTTAAACAATAGTCATGTACCCACTCTTTGAGTGTGTCATAGAGTTCCTTGTCATCGGGCGAATGGCCCCAACGCTCTGCTCCAGATTCATAAACCGTTTTGTATCTATTTTCATATGCAAAATAATAAGGCTGCTTTTTCATAGAACCATCCTTTTCTACGGTACATCCATAGCTACCATTCTGTTTTTTATAACGTATCACGAAGTAATGAAAAAGTCAATCCATACCGGTAAAAAATAATGCACAAAATTAAGCGGAAATTCTTAGTCATTCTGATTGATATTTTTTGTGGAAATCCTATTGACTTAGAGTGCACTGTAAGGTTTACAATAGGGAAACAGTTTGAAAGTATAAAGCGTCAGGCAAGGAGGAAATTTTAATGGCAAAGGATTTAACAAAGGGAAATCCCGCTAAATTAATTGTAGGTTTTGCAGTTCCATTGATGTTGGGATCACTGTTTCAGCAGTTGTATAGTATGGCGGATACTCTGATTGTCGGAAGAACAATTGGGGTACAGGCATTAGCGGCAGTAGGATGCACAGGCACTATCACCTTTTTGATTATCGGATTTGCCCAAGGAATGACATACGGGTTTTCAATTATTACCGCCCAGTATTATGGCGCAAAAGATGAGGCAGGG
>CALLNG010000505.1 GCA_938005345.1 uncultured Clostridia bacterium | reverse complement strand
GGGATTGTCTCCCAGCCGCCGGAACGCCACGCCGTCCGCCGACACTGCGCAACCAATTTGCTGCGGCGAGCAGTTATACGCCCCACCGTAGAACAGATACACTTTGCCGTCTTCCACTAGCGCGGCGGGCGCTTCGATACACGTCTGCTCCCAGTCCAGCTCCGGTTCCAGCAGCGGCCCATCCAACAGCGCCTGCCAGCTGCCGCGCCCAAATCCGCTGGAGAGCGCGGCAGCAGCTCCTCCCACCATTTGTACACGCATTTCGTGATCCCGTGTTGCATAGTAGAGCAGCAGCCGCCCGCCGAACACGCACACATCCGCGTCAATTGCACGTCCGCAGCACCAGGTAGCAGGCGGCGCATAGACGGGGTTGGTGGGATCCTTTTCAAAATGGACGCCGTCCTCCGACACCGCATGGCAAATCGCGTCGCACATACCGTTGCCATAGGTTTGGTAAAACAAGTGTACGTTGCCCTCTAGCACAACCGCCCCCGGCGCACAAATACCGCGCTGCTCGCAGGGCTGGGTAGGCGGTACGTTGCCAATGACGCGCCACTGCTCCAAATCCGCCGACTCCGCTATGCCGATGCCCGTACCCGTTTCCACCGGCTCGCCCGTAGCGCCGCCCACTGTCGTGTGGTAAAGCAGATACCGTCCGCCGAACCAAACAACCGCTGGATCCTTGGCAAACGCGGGCCTTCTGGTATCATTGGTAAATTTCATACTTGATTCACTCCTATCTTGGGGAAGCATAGGGTCTCGAACGCCATTGGCACCCTATGCTTCGGTTTTTCCGCCGGTAAAGTAGCTTCTGAACTGCGTAGGCGTGATACCCTCGTAGCGTTTGAACGCGCGGATGAATACCGCGCTGCTGCCAAAGCCCACTGCCGCGGCAATCTGGCTGACGTTTTTGTCAAAACCGCGCAGCAGCAGCTTTGCCTTTTCAATGCGGAAACGCACGATGTAATCCGTCAGCGTTTCTCCGGTTTCTTCCTTAAAACAGCGGGACATATAGCTGGGTGTGATGCCGAAATGCTCCGCAATGATGTTGACATTCAAATCGTTGTCCGTATAATTTTCCTGAACATATTGCTGCACGCTCTGGCTGCGCTGCATCACAAACGTTTCTTTGTTGGTTTCGCTCAGTGCGCACAGCTGGCTGGCAAACGCGCATAGCTGCTCCACAATGCCGTCCAGCTGCCGGACGTTGACCATCTGCATAACTGCTTCATACAGAGGGCGGTAGTCCAGCGTCTCATCCTTGTCAAACTGCGCTGCCGCGCGCAGCAGCGTACCCACCAGCTCCATGAGCAAAATGCGTAGCAGGCTGACGGGTGTTTTTTTCTTTTTCACATGCTCCTCTACGATGGAACGGATACACGTCTGCGCACCCTTTTCATCGCCCACCAGCAGCATCTGGGACAGTTGTTTTTCCATGTCCGCATCATAGTAATACTGTCCCGTGCTATGCACCTCATCACGGTAGACAAACACGGTCTGGTCGTTTTCCAAAAATTCATAACCCATCAAATCCGCTGCTTGTTCATATAATAGCGGCAGCTGGGACACGTCGTCCGTCAGCTGGCTGATGGACGCGAGGAAAGGCCCGTCTTGGCCCAAAAAATCCTGGACGGCTTTCACTTTTTCCACCAGGTACGGCACGCTGCGCCGTTCCTCAAAAAAGCACAGCACACATGCCTGCGCGCTGCCAATGCGGCAGCGCTGTACTGTGGCGGATTCCCGCACCAGGCGTGTAAAAATCGCCGTCACGGCCTCTGGCAGCGGCTCGCGCGGCGCGCCGTCCGGCTGGTCGCCAAGCGGTTCAAACAGCACCACAGCAAAATATTTACCTACCAACGGCAAATCGTTTTCCACCATGGTAAGCAGCCGTCCGCTTCCGAACTTCACCTGTCCCAGCAAAATCTGGGACAGCAAATTTTCCCGCAGGCGGTTATCCTTGTCGCTGAGTTTGGTTTCCATGACGACCTGCTGCGCCCAGTTGCGCCGCGAAAACCACACCGCCAGCGCGCCGCACAGCAGCGTACACAGCAGGTAGCTTGCCACAAATGCGCCTGTCACCAGGTACAGTCGGCCCATATAGGCTTCGTTGGCAATGCTGCATATGTACGTGATGTCCCCAATATTAGAGGGCCGGCTGACCAGCGTGCGCCCGCTGTCCAGGCTTTTGACGTTCAGCTTGCCGCCGCCATCGCGGCTGATGGAAAGTTCGCTGCCCGCCGCTGTGCCAAACGCGATAACATCCGCGTTGCTGATGATATAAAAATCGTTTTCCCAGCTGTCTTTATATTCGCGCAGCCGTTCGTTGAGCAAATTGTAATTGACTTCCAAAATCACCGCCATCTTATAATCCGGATTTTGCACCACGCCGCCATAGTCGGGATGTTCCCGCAGCGACGTTTGCAAATAGAGCAGGCGACGCGGTTTCCCCTCCTGTTCCAGGATTTTGAAACGCCCATTTTCCGCGTTGAACACATCGGCGGCCCATTCCGCCTGCGACGCATAATAAGCACTGTAATCCTGGGCAAAGGTATCGTCAATGCTGAGCGCGCCGTCCGCGCCAACGCAAATCCCTTGGCTTTTGATCAGCAGCTTGGCGTCGTAAATCACGTTATACGATTCCAAATACCGCCGGATTTGCGCTACCGTATTGTCAATGGACCCCTGCCGCAGCTGCGGATCCAAATAGTCAGGGAATTGGATGCTGCTGGCATCGCTGTTAAAATACAAGGACTGCGCGGTGTTTTTCATGTCCGTTAGGTAGTTGTCGCACGACTGCTGCACTTGCTCCAACGCGGAGGAGTTGTTTTTCAGCAACTCCTCACGCACAATGCGAATGGAGACAAAATATCCGATCAGGTTGATTAAAATGGACAGCACAATGAGCAGCGCATAACTGCCAAACCACACATAATAGTTTCTTCCCTTTTTATTCAGCATCCGCTTCCCCTCTCCTTTGATCCCAACTGCCCGGCTGATTTACCGCAGCAGCACCATTTCCGCAATTTCAAAATAGCGCGCGCCTACCAAAACCCAGTCGCCTGTCTGAATATCGTTGACGGACACAATGGTGGTTTTGTCCTGCGCCTGCGCCGCGTCATATTGGTACACACTGGATGTTTTTTCAAGACTTAGCACCACCACAGACCCCGCGCCGTATTCTATCACAATTCTGCCCTGGCCTACATCCACGCGGTGTACGCGCCCTGCCACAAAGGTGTTGACATCGTAGAGCGCATTTTTCAAAAACTGCTGCTGCGCGCCGTCTGCGGCCCGGTAAATCACGTCAATTTTAACCACATATCCCTGTTCGTTGTAGGCAAACTGCACGACGTCCCCCTCTTGCAGGCCGCCTAGCCTATCCACCACCTCTTTATCACGCGTGTACACTTTCATGTCGTACTGGCTGTACATACCGCGGATGGCGTAAATACGCTCGCCCTCGCCATTTACCGCCTCCCCGACCGATTGCACCACCATCATGCTAGACAGACGCTGGGAATTGTCCACTTCGGCGGCCTTGCCGATAATCACGCAGGCCTTCGCTTTTCCCAGTTCGTCCGCATCGTAAGCGAAAATGTTGGTGTATGTCTTATCCCGTCCAAAGGAACTGCTGCTGATGATAGAAAAGTCTTTTTCCTCCGCCTCTACGCCATCTTGCTGCGGGATAGAAAAGATTTTAGTGTCCCCGCCCAAGCTGATATCGCCGTCAAAGGACTGGGTGGACAGACGGAAGCGCGCAGACGGGATTTCCCGCGACAGGCGGAACACGTTGTCATCAATGAGCTGCTGCTCCTCCTCGGACCACGGTTCTTCCACCTTGACCGCGGTGTTGAGCTCGGTAATGAGCGCCGCGTCGTTGACCCGGTAGGTAATGAGCTGCCGGTAAGCTGCCGCATCCGTTCCGCCCAGTTTTTCCCAACACTCCGCCGCCGGGATGCTCTGTCCGTTGAATTTTACTTTTCCCTGGAACGTGAGCGATACCCAGCGGTTGTTTTCCGTGAAAATCCGCGCCTGCACGTCACCCATGTCCGATTGATACAACACATTCAAATAGCCATACACAATATCCTTGCTGCTTTGCTTGGCAGCAATTTTGCCCGCCGGGTCCAGGTAAAACGTGGCGTACATCCCCGCTTCCGGCAGGGCTGCCAGCGATTCGGAGCACTGGTATTCCACACCGCCAACAGTGATGCTGTCCTCCGAAACGGCTTCCACCGTTCCTTCCACTGACACTGTGGAAGCGATTAGCGTCTTTTTCCCGCGCCCATCGCCGCTTGGCTCCGCATAAAACACCACGTTCCACTCCGCCAGCTGGCTGACCGACGCGTCTTTCCCGTCAATCTCCACCGCCACATCGCAGTTTTTGTCATTCGGGTCCAGCACGAGGCTTTCCCCGCCCAGCTTATCGGAAACCGTGCCCGTAGACGGTGATACGCCGTCCACCACCAACACGCGGTAGCTTGTGACCTTGACCACGTCAATGCGCCCGTCCGCGTTGTTGTCAATTAGCTCCACGGCTCCCTCCTGCGGGCAAAGCAGAGAAACGTCCATTGTGTTCTGCTTTCCATTATACAACAACGTCACACTTCTGGGAAGGGTTTCCTGCTGCACGCCGGACCGCTCCTGGTTATAGTAGGCAAACTGCGTGCTGCTCACGCGCTCCCGCACAATGTCCTCCGGCGCAACCGTGGTGATTTCATTGCGGTCCGAAAGACTGGCGAACACCAGCTCCCGCTGGCCTGCGCCCGCTTCCTCCCGGTAATAGGCACGCACCGCTGTCCCCAGCAGCGCCTGCCCTTGCCCGTCCGGGTCGGTGTAATTGATTCCGTCAATGGTGATATGCCCCATGCCGGTACGCGTTGCGCCCAGCAGGGAGGTATAGGGGTCGGAATCCACAATGCCATCCACCCGGTAAAT
>CALLNG010000504.1 GCA_938005345.1 uncultured Clostridia bacterium | reverse complement strand
TGCAGCAGTTCAATTTTTTCACCGATTTGTACAGTCAAACTGCCACTGAGCACATAGTCAAATTCCTGCCCCTCGTGGCGGCTTAGCTCAATGGGAGCTTCCTCCAAAGCCGGGTCGTATTTGGCTGTGACCAAAAACGGCTCCACAGAGCGTCCTTTGAATAGGTAAGCAAGGCTTTGGTAATCAAACCCCTGCCGGCGCCGGATGGGCAGCCCTTTGTCCTTGCGCACTAGAGCGTATGTGCTAAGGCGCGGAGATTCGCCCGTCAGCAGGTCTGTGATATCAACGCCGAGCTTTTGTGCAGCTTTGAACAAAAACGTAAAAGAAAAGTCCGATTGGCCATTTTCATGCGCAAGATAATCCTCAACGCTCACCCCAATATAGGATGCCATTTCTTCGGGAGTAATTTCCAAAATGTCCCGCAAATCCATCAGGCGTTCTCCTATGTCTTTGATTTCTTCTATCATAAACTTGCTACCTCCTTTATTCCATTTAGGTTCCAGAACCATTGTACCAAAAAAACCATAACTTGTAAACCATTTTTGGAACTTTCTTTTGGGCTGTTTCGTCAAAATGAGTTGAAATACCAAAAAATTTGCGCCGGATGCAAACAGATGAATGCATAAAAAAACCGGCGCTTTTGCATGTGCCAGGGCAAAAGTACCGGTATATTAGACATAAGTACTGGTCAAGAAACTGACGCCGTTAAAACTGGCGCCCGCTTTAGCAGGAACCCTGTTGTGCAAACGGCTAATTCCGGTTGCTGCGATCTTCTCGGCGTTTGAGCAACAATTTGGAAATGTCGATTTTGCTCTTGCCAATCAGGTATAGATAACCCAAAATAGAAAACACGCCCGCACCGACTGCATCCACGATAATGTCCCACATGGTATCACTCAGACCAAACGCACAAATTTTTTTGAAAATCGGCGTCAGTATCTGCATATTGCCATTGGCCTGCATGATGGTATCGCTCAATAGTTTGATATTTTGTTCATCCATCATATATTTCTGCATGTTGGTGCCCACAATCCGGTCAGCGGCAAACTCAAATATTTCCCAAAGCCCGCCGACGCCAAGCGCAAAGGTAAAGGTGAAAATTGCAACAAAGAGCGGACTCAAGCTGATTTTGACCTTTTCGCTCTCATTGAGCAGGCGAATCAGAGAAAAGCCAATTACACCTATGATAAAGCCGGATATGGTATGCAGCATGATGTCCCACCAGGGAAACCGGTAATAAAATTCGCCTATTTCTCCTAGAAACAAGGCAGCAAACACAAAGCACACCAGCGTCACTTCCATAATAGTGGGGAACTCAATGTGCATGTGGCGTTCAATGAGCGTAGGCAGCATAAACAGGAATAAAATCCAAACCGCTTGCATCGCAACCAAATAGTTTTTCAAAAAGAGGGCGGACACCAGCTCCGCGATGACAATAAGCCGCATAATCCAAAAAGCAATGGTCATTTTTTTATTTTTTATGTGATGCTTTTGAAACAAGCCTGCTCACCCCCATTTCTGTTGTTGTAATTACCATACTGTATGTTATTGTACCAGAAAAAATACATACCGTCAACGAATGTGAAAAAAAGAAACCAGATTGTAATAGAAATTTAATAGTGGCAGCAGCAAGGTGGAGAAAAATGGCATAATCGTAATATTCTTGTAATCTTTTCTGGGATTTCTGGTTGAAAAAGAGGCGAAAAGATGGTATAATACCGTTAAACGAGTATTTTTTGGGAGAAGGGAAGGTGATTGGAAGTGGGCGAGACGGAGCTGGTCCGGCGTGCAAAGGATGGAGATGTGGAGGCGTTTGAACAACTGATTTCCAATTACCAGACAAAAATTTACCACATTGCGTTTCACATGCTGTCCAACGAACAGGATGCAGAAGATGCTGCGCAAGACGCCATCATTAAGGCGTACCGGTATTTGGGCAGTTTCAAAGAGGAAAGCGGATTTTATACCTGGGTATACCGTATCACGCACAATATTTGCCTGGACATGATCCGCAAACGGCGCCGCAGCGTAATGCACACGGCGGAAATGGTAAAAAAAGACCAGGACGGACAGGAAACGGAACTGCAAATCGTGGATGAAAAACCACAGCCGGAGGAGCAAATCATGACCCGGCAGGTTCAGGTCGAAATGCAAAATGCCATTTCCGAACTAAAAGAGAATTACCGGGTTGTCATTGTCATGCGGGATATTCAGGGCATGAGCTACGATGACATTGCCGCGGTTTTGGATATATCGGCAGGAACAGTAAAATCCCGTTTGAACCGGGCACGGGAGAATTTGCGCAAGATTGTGTCAAAAAAGTATAAACATTTGTTGGAATAGCGGGAGAAAAACGGGAACTTTTTCAAGGGAAATACGTCTAAATGAATGAAGCAGCGGGAAACCGCGAGGGGAAAACGAAATTTGAATTTGGAATGGAGAATGCGAGGTGAGTGGAATTGAACTGTGAAGAATTCAAAAACTTAATCTCGTCTTATATAGAGGGTGACTGTATCAAAAAAGAAGAATTCGAGCGGCATATGGACGGTTGTCCGCAGTGCCGGGAAGAATTGGAGCAAACCAAAAAAATTATGGAGCTTTGCGCAGCGTTGCCAGAGCAGCCGTTGCCGCAGGGATTTGAAGCGCGGCTGCATCAGCGGCTGGCGCAGGAGGCGAAACCGAAGAAATCCGTATTGTTGCAATGGCGGCAATATAAGCGTGGATTTGCAGTGGGCACAGCTGTTGTTGCAGCATCATTGGTGCTGGTTGCAACGCCATTTTTAGGGCTGTATCAAGAAAGCGGTGAGGTGCCGCAGCAGCCGGTTGTGGATCCGGGAAACGTGCAAGTTGCGGTAGCCAGTGAAGCGCCAGGTATGTCCGCGGCGCCGCAGCAAACGCCGGGGCTAGAAACCCAGCAGCCCAGCGAAAGTGGCATTGTGCAGCAGCCGCAGCAAACGGCTGTTATGCCGCCGGAAGCTACGGCAAATGTGGCTACCGCAGATGGGCAAACGGCGGTGCAGTCTGGCGGGGACAGTGTAGTGCAGCAGCCGCAGCATAATACAGAGCCAACGGTGCCGCAGCAAGTGCAGCAGCCTGAGCAGCAGCCCTCCGGGCAGGAGATGCAGCAGCCTGCAGCGTCCAAGCAGCCGGACGAAAACACGGTTCAGCAACAGACACAGGAGCAGCCAACACCTGCTGCAGCTGTGCCAAATGTAGCGGGAACGCTTGCAGCAACAGATGGGAAAGACTCAGTTGCCAGTGGTGGCAGCGGGGGAGGCGGCGGAAAGAGTGTTGCCTCGGTTGCAGTCCGCAGCGGCGCGACAGTTATGCGTGTGTCTGCCAGTGCGGAAAATGTACAGTGGATACAGGCACATGCCGCGGGATATGGCGAACGCCAAAGTGTAAGCGGCACGGAAATCGTGACATTGTCCCAGGAAGAATACCAAGCATTGCTGAACAGCGGCATTGCATGGGAATCCGTGCAGCAAGTGCCAGCAGCCGTAGAAGCGTTGCTTGAGAGCGGCGGCTACTATTTGATTATCGAATAAGACAAGAGGAAATGCAGGAACAAGGTGAAAAGGCCCTGTTCCTGTTTTTATGTAGTGGGAAATGGGGGCTATTCCACCCCACAACGGGTGAAAGCCAGCGGGGAGGCAACAGATGGAACGAATGCAAGATTTTTTTTCAGCGAGGCTGGATGGTTATGAGGAACAAATGTTGGAGCATGTGGAGGGATGCCGGGAGGCGTACCGGGAATTGGTGCAGTACCTGCCGGAGAACTGCAAGCGGCTGCTGGATTTGGGATGCGGGACGGGATTGGAACTGGAGGAAATCTGGAACGATCAGCCGCAGGTGCAGGTGACAGGTATTGACCTCACCCAGTCCATGTTGGACCGGCTACGTCAAAATTACCCGGATCGCACTATACGCCTGATTTGCGGAGACTATTTTACGGTGCCGTTTGAAAATGCAGCATATGATGCGGCAGTTTCGGTGCAGACGATGCACCATTTTTCGCATGAAGCGAAGGTGGGATTGTACAAAAAAATTTTGGCGGCGCTGCAGCCGGGCGGTGTTTATATAGAATGCGACTATATGGTAGAGAAGCAGGAAGAAGAGGATTTTTTTGCGGCGGAAAACGCCAGAATCCGCAGGGAGTTGGGCATATCACAGAGCGACTTTTATCATTTTGACACGCCATGCACCATGCAAAATCAAATCCGGCTGCTGTATGCCGCCGGGTTTGCGCACGTGGAGCAGGTGTTCCGCAAAGGAAATACCACCATTGTTGTGGCGCAGCGGGAAGAAAAATAGCCAAGTAGCTTGCGGGGGACAACTGACAAGAGGTATATTAGGAGAATAGAATCGGCATAAAAAACGCTGTCCTTGGCCTATAGGACAGCGGTTTTTTGGAAAAAAGGGAGAATATCTCCGCTTGTGGAAACCGATTGACTGGAAACTCCTGTCAAGCAGGAGTCACCTATTGGCTTGCGCTTCATGCAGAGCAATCTACAGCATATCCAAAGCTGGTTTATTCTACGGGAATTACGGTAATGCCATGTTCTTTAAGCAGCGCAGCGGTAACACCGTCGCCCGGCACCTTTTTGTTGGAAAAGGTGCCGTCGTAAATTAGGCCACAGCCGCAGGATGGGCTACTTTGCTTGAGATAGACCGTCCGGATACCGTGGCGCCGCACCTTTTGCAGCGTGGCATTTGCGCCGGCGACAAAGGCTTCCGTCACATCCTTGCCATGGCAGTCCAAAACCTTGGCGCGCCCCGCTAACACATCATGCCCGTCAAACCCTGGTTCAATTTCTGACGGCGGATGGGGAATGCCCAGGCTGCCCGCTTGTTCAGGGCAAAGCAAAATGCCGCCCTCTGCCTCTACTGTTTGGCGGACGGACGCGCGCAGATTGTTTTTTCCGTTATATTTACAGTTGACGCCATATAAACAGGCGCTATATCCGTTCATGGTGTGTCATCTCCTTTGTTCGGTACCGCCAAGGCACGCTGAAATAGCACACCTGGATTGGTGCTGCTTATTCCCGCCTTTGGACGCTATACAATCACTTTTTCCATGATATCATCATCCATGAAAAAGCCGCCGCCGATATCTTCTTTTTGCGTGCGTACCTTTTGAAAACCGAGCTTTTGATACGCTGCAATGCTGCCGCTGTTGTGTTTGTTAACGGTCAGATACACGCTGCGGCAATGTTGTTCCCGCGCGATTTCCTCCAAGAAGCTGAGGGTGCGGGCTGCCAGCTTTTGGCGGCGGTATGGCTGGGAAACATAAATCTTGCTGA
>CALLNG010000503.1 GCA_938005345.1 uncultured Clostridia bacterium | reverse complement strand
GCGACGAGGTGCATCTTGTCGATTCCGGCAAGGTCACGGCGCAGGCCGCCGCGGCAACAACCAAAACTGCGGCAATCACGCCAACCGCTATTTTTCCTTTTTTCATGTTTCTCACTCCAGTTTTTAACGGGGAAATGCGCTCCCCATTTCCAATTTAATTTTTATGTTCCTCTGTCAGCTCGCCAATGGCAAGCCCGTCTTTCTCACCGGTAATGGCAACGGTATGAAACTCCCCGCTAACATCCCTTTGGCTTTTGGCCAAAACGGTGATGTAGTTGTCCGTTTTTCCCTCATATAGATTGGGAATTCCCTTATGCTCCTGCTCGAACAGCACCGAAACGGTTTTTCCAATGTAAGATGCCACAAACTGCTGGCTTAAGGTTTTCACAAGACCAATCAGCCGGCGGCTGCGATCTTCTTTCACTTCGGGCGCAACCTGGCCATCCATCTTTTCAGCCTTCGTGCCTTTGCGCACAGAATATTTAAAAACATGCGCGTCGGCAAAACCAATTTTTTCAACAAAGGTCAAGGTGTTTAAAAACTCCTCCTCCGTTTCACCGGGAAAGCCCACCATTATGTCGGTAGTAATAGCCGCGCCGGGCACCGCTCTGCGAATTTTTAAAACTGCGGCTTCATAGTCCGCCGTGGAATAGTGCCGGTTCATTCTAAAAAGCGTTTCGTCACATCCGCTTTGCAGAGACAGGTGAAAGTGCCGGCAAACTTTTGAAAGCCCGGCAATTTGCTGTGTAAATATATCGTCAAACAGGGTTGGTTCCAGCGAACCCAAACGAATTCGCGCAATTCCGTCAATTTTGTTTAATTCAGCCAGCAGGTCAATTAAATATGGCCCGCCCCGCTCTTTGCCGTAGGAGGCCAAATGAATTCCCACCAGCACAATTTCTGAAAAGCCGCTTTGGCTCAGGCGCTTAGCCTCGGCAACGCAGCTTTCCAGCGAGCGGGAACGAATTCTGCCCCGGGCGTAGGGAATAATGCAGTAAGAGCAAAAGTTGTTGCACCCGTCCTGCACCTTTAAAAACGCCCGGCTTCTGCCCTCGTAGCTGGTAACACAAAGTTCTTCAAACTCGTCTTTTTCGTCCAAGCCCGACACAAGGCATGCCCGTTTGCGGGTTAATAAAAATTCCTCCACTACGTCCGCCGTGCGGCCCTTGTCCCCCGTGCCTAAAATTAGGTCCACCTCCGGGATAGCCGCAACCTCCTCCGGTGCGGTTTGGGCATAGCACCCCATCACCACCAGCACCGCATTGGGGTTTAACTGTTTTGTCCGCCGAATCATCTGGCGGGACTTGCGGCTCGACAGGTGCGTCACCGTGCAGGTATTAATTATGTAAACGTCGGCGGCCTGGTCGAAGTCAGTTAAAAAAAAGCCCCTTTTTGCAAACTGTTCTGCCACCGCCTCCGACTCGTAGGCGTTCACCTTGCATCCCAGCGTGCAGATGGCAACGGATTTTGTCATACTTCCTCCAAAAGATTATGATTTTTCACGGTAATATTATACCATGCTCCACCCCAAATGGCAAGTAAATTGCCTCAATCGTAAAAAAAGTTTAAAATTTAGCGCATTTTTTTATAAAAAATACTTGCAATTTATCGCAGATTGTATTATAATAATCAAGTACGCAAAAACGGGATGTAGCGCAGTTTGGTAGCGCACTACGTTCGGGACGTAGGGGCCGCAGGTTCAAATCCTGTCATCCCGACCAGAATTCGCGGTCGAAATAGATGCAATCTGTTTCGACCGCATTTTTATGCAGTTTTTCGGCATTTTTGAGATTTGAAAAACGAATTGACAATGATAGATGCACCCATCGATTTTAGAAGACTTGAACGGGGGACAATGATTAAATTATTATAATACAAAAACAGCATTGCTTAACAATAACGCAATGTTGTTTTTTGTTTATTTATTACTTTGTAAAATCAACATTTGATGTAAGTTCATTTATATGCTCTTTTAAGATAATATTTATATACTGAGATAAAGAGCGGTCATCGTTTTCCGCAAGTACTCGCAGTTTCTCAAGAATATCGTTATCAATTGTTATGCTAATTTTTTCTTTTAATGGTTTCAATATCCTCACCTCGAAAAATATTATATACATAATTCGCATAAAGTATTGATAAGTAGGATAAAGTAGGATAAAATACTACTAGCGAATGTCGACAAAATATATTATGAGGTGATTAAAAGATGAAGTATTGTCAATCATGTGGAGCGGAAGTTCACGAAAATGCCATTGTGTGCACAAAGTGTGGTTGCAGCTTGTCACAGCAAGAGAAAAAGGTAGCAGGAAAGAAAGGAAATGACGGATTAGCTATAGCAAGTAAAATTTTTCTAATACTAGGATGCATTGTTCAAGGATGGTTGCTTATACCGCTTGCTTGGTGTTTGCCTATAACTATTTCGATTTGCGGTAGAATGAATCGAGGAGAACCTGTTGGTACAGGTTTAAAAGTTTGTTCTCTATTATTTGTAAACTTAATTGCAGGTATTTTATTATTGTGTCGTTCAGATGAGAATAATCAGTGAAGAGGAGTATTGTAAAATGAAAAAATTATTATCAATAGTATTAGCATTAACTTTAGTATTAACATTAGCCGCTTGCGGTAGCGAAACAAACAATGCTGTAGAAAGCAATAATGATGTATCCGCTGTTGAAACATCAAACGATGTTGGAAATTCTGCTGAGAACAATGAAGAAGCTCCTGCTGAAACTTCTACTGATGCAGAGTGGAAGCAGTTTTTAAAAGAGTATGAGGAATGGGTTGATGAATATATTGAAATTACAAAAAAATATAATGACAATCCTTCCGATATGTCAATTTTGTCAGACTATACAGATATGATGACAGAAATGACTGAATGGACAAGCAAGACCGAAGAAATGGAAAAAGAATTAGAAAATGCTTCTCCTGCTGAATTAGCAGAATATTCTGCAAAACTTGCAAAAATAGTTGCAAAACTTGCAGAAGCTACATATTAAAGACGATATAAATATTTGCATCTATTTCGTATGTGAAAGCCAGTCGGAGCAAGGGAAAGCCTTGCTCCGTTTTTCTTTGTCAGGAAAAACAAACGCCCACTTTCTTGCTCCTCCTCTTTCGTAAGAAGTCCCGCTCGGTTCGCCTGCTCAGTTGTAAACGCCTTCGCGACGGCTCTCTGTCGCTATCAACTTTTCACGACTTTGCGCCTTCGGTGCTGTCAAGCCCTTATTTTACTGTATTTTTACGAAAGTCCAATAAAAATACTTACACCAAATGTGAACGGTAATTTTGATAAAAAATTACCGTTCTTTTTGTTTGCCCATGCCGAGCAAACAAAAAGAGTAACCTTTTTTCTTGGCTACTCTTAAAATTCGTATTCAATTTTATTTTGCAATAATGTTTACTTTTAAAGTGCATATCGCATATACAGGGGGAGGATAATTCAAAGGTCCTGTATGTACTAAGCCGCCCCCATTTATAGTTCAAAAAAACTATTGCAGATTTTTAAAGCTTCTAAGGGACATGACTAGTGCCTGCTCTCGCGTAGCATTTGCATATCTTTCTGCTTCCTGTTTAGAATTTGTGTTTCTGGGTGCAAACAATTCATCCCCTATGCCGCTGATTACACCGTATTTTGTCATAAAATAAACGCTTGGCTTTGCATACTCAGAAATTTCTTCATCATCAGCATATTTGGGAACGCCGGAATAATTAATCGTAAACTGCTCATCCGTCGCCAAGGTCCAATCCGGCCATTCGGAGCGTTTATACACCCTGCAAAGCATAGTAGCCAGCTGTTCTCTAGTAATCCATTCATCCGGTGCAAATTGCTCTTCACTATAACCAGCCACTGCACCGATGTTATAAGCTTTTAAAATATAATTTCTGTTTTCATTTTCTCCAATATCTTTAAATTTGCACTCGGAAGACATTACTGCACGTCCGTCTGTCATGGATTCAAATAGCTCAACACAAATTGCGGCAAACTCGCCGCGTGTCACGGGCTGTGTCATATCCTTTCCTACTAATACGTCTGGAATCAGACCGATATCCGCCGCTTCTTGAAGTTCTGAAGTGGACCATTCCGCAGAATCTGCCCAGGTCTCCCACTCGCAGATAAAGCCGATTGTGTCTGCGGAAAAATTGTCTTCTTCGCCGGGATAAGTATTGTCATTATACATATCATTCCATGCAAATCGCCTGCTGCTTCCAACTGCAGGGTTTGCCGTGTTGTAGATCTGAACATACTGCTCCTTCTCTCCGTCGGAGCGAGTGTGGCTGTTGGGTTCGATCGAGTCCCAGTTGGAATAAGAAAACACCTCGCCTGTAATCCATGCAGGCGAACCTTCCGCTGTCGTTGCACCGATCCAATATTGTTTCTTAGAACCGCCTTCTAATAGTCCCTCTACAAATTTCTGTTCCGCTTCGGAGGTAATGGTTACCAGATGTCCTCCAAGTTCTTCGCAGCGTGCCTTTGCCTGGGTCCAGGTCAACCCCTCATCAAAACGTTGATAGCTGTGATTTTGATAAATACTATCTGTCAGCTGCTGGTAGCTTTCATTGTTTCGGATCAGAACAAATTCCCATAAAAAATTTAAGAGTATTTTTAAAATCGAATAAAGAGTTCCCGATTGGAACCACTGTTAAGATTTCGGGAAAACTGGAAGAAATTCCTGAGCCACGAAATCCTGGAGAATTTGATTCCAGGCAATTCTACGCCTGTCAGAAAATCTACTATTTTATGAAAAACGGTGCGGTTCTGGCATGGAGCAGCAAATATTCCAGATATGGTCAGTTTATGCAGAATCTGAAAAGTAAGATAATGCAGACGCTGGATATTGCGGCAAAGGAAGATGCCGGTATTTTTGAAGCAATGCTGCTTGGTGAGAAAGATAACCTAGAAGATGAAGTTAAGATTCGTTACCAGATGGCGGGGATCATTCATATACTGGCAATTTCCGGACTTCACATCAGTGTACTGGGGATTGGATTTTTTGATCTGCTGAAAAGAGCCGGATTTGGAAATGTGTCTGCCGGGATGGTGGTGCTCAGTGTTCTTCTGCAATATGGAATCCTTACCGGGGAAAGTGTTTCTGCCATGCGGGCGGTAGGCATGTTTCTGGTGGCGGTTGGTGCAAGAATCGCAGGAAGAACCTATGATCTGCTGACGGCGCTGGCAGTGTCGGCGGTCCTTTTACTTCTGGATGCACCTGCAAATCTGTACAACAGTGGATTTTGGCTGTCGTTTGGGGCTGTTGCCGGACTTGGTGTAGTGGCACCGGTATTGGCAGGATGCATTAGAG
>CALLNG010000502.1 GCA_938005345.1 uncultured Clostridia bacterium | reverse complement strand
TTCCGGAAACAGTAAGCGGTACACAGCCAGCATATACGGGAAGCGTTACTTGGGCGTCTACACTGCCAGACGTGATTGACCCTGCGACAGGCAAGGTGACCCGGAAGGGAAACGACACGGCGGTAACACTGACGGCGACAGTGCGTATTACAGGAGAAACAGAGTTAATTTTTGAGATACCATTTTCTTTGACTGTATTGAAAGTGGAAGTGCCGGGGATTGATTCGGATAAAAACTTGGCGCTCAATCAAAAAGGAAGTACCAACAGTGCTTACAGCAGCGGAGGATATGGCGCCAACCTGGCATTTGATGGAGAAAAAGAGAAAAACGGTTCCAGCCGCTGGTCTGCGGCCAAGACCATCCCAGAAACAGGTGAAAGCATTTGGCTAAGTGTGGATTTGGGAGAAAAGACCTATTTTGACCAGGTGGTCATTTATGAAATGCAGCACCGGATGACAAGTTACCAGATTGAGTATTCTGATGACGGAGCAATTTGGCAAGTTGCTAAAAAAGTGACAGGCGATGCATTTAGCAGCGCGAATCCATATGAACTTATACTGGATTTGCCGTTGATTGAAGCGCGTTATGTTAGAATCAATATTTTTGAGGCAAAAACCAAAGAAGGAAAGGATGAAAAGCCGAGCATTTATGAGATGGAGGTATATCTGACAGAAAACCATCTAGAAGAATATGTCCAGAAAATGTTGGTGCAAGATCTTGCACGGCAGATTACGATGGAAGACAGCGGTCATATTACATTGGATTTCTATTTGCCGGATGAAATAATAAGCTCCGTCACGGGCGATACGGCGCATATATCTTGGAATGTGCAGCCCTCAGGAATTGTTGATACCGATACTGGGAAACTGCAAAGGGCAGATATTGACACACAGGTTCGCCTGACAGCGCAGGTACAAATGAATTTAGCCGGCACGTTCTCGCAGGATTTTGATTATGTGATTCAGGCGGCTGAACCAGAGCGGGAGTTGATGGAGGCACAATCCTTTGCAGGAATTGCGGCATTGCCGGAAGGTTATGAATTGAGTTTAGGACAAACAGAGGATGTCTCTTTTGAGCAAAACCGGATCACGCTATATAAAAGCGGTCCAACAAATTCGATTATCACGGGAGACTTATCCATTGGTTCTGGATTTTATGCAGCGGGTTTTGTTCCGTTTGAAGTAACTGTATCTTCACAGGAAGCAACTGATAGTAGATTAGTACTGAAAAGCGGGAAAGACGAGATGGGCGGCATTGAATTTATGAACGGACAATATACTGCCTTTGTAGGCGATATAGCGAACACATTTCCCTATACTGCGGAAGAATCGTTACAATTACTGTTCAATTTTGACGCTGTAGAGCATTACTTATATCTTTATGCAATCGATAGTGCAGGCCAGCGGCAGTTTTTAGCGGCCGGGCCAGTAAAAGAAAAAATTGCGTTTGCAGACGGCCTGGAAATTGCAAACCATGGAAGCGGCAGTATTTCGCTTTATAGTGCCAATACCTATATGGAGAGCGCGGCGCTGCTTGACATTATACAGCAACAGTTTACGTTTGACAAAATTTGTGCGGAGCCAATAGATGCGGTGAATAACGACTTGTTTTTATTTACTTCTATTGGTAGTAATGTTTCCGTCAAATGGAGAAGCAGTCATCCAGAAATAGTCAACGAAACCGGGAAGGTTTCTGTCAGCCAAGGTGAGCAAGCAGTTTCCGTGACAGCTGATGTAACATACGGACAGCAGAGCTTTTCAAAAACATTTCCGTTTACAGTTGGGGTAATGAAGCAGTCGGATGGAAAGACGGTTACGTCGACGGCAAGGCCGGAGGGCGGTTCATCCCTGAGCAATATGCTGGACAGCAACAGGGAAACGGTATACCGTACAACGGGATATGAAACAGAATTTTCAATTTTAGTTGACTTAAAGGAAAAATCGCCATTTAACTCACTGCGCATTGATGAAGTGGGAGGAGACGGAAAAATACTACAGTATAGCGTAGAAGTCAGCAGTGATCAAAAAGATTGGAGAACTGTGCAAACCGGAAACGCGGTTGGCGAGAATGCAAGAATTACATTTGAGTTATGCAACGAACGGTATGTCAGATTCCAGGTTTTGAAAAAAGAAGAGGGAGCGATAGGAATTGCA
>CALLNG010000501.1 GCA_938005345.1 uncultured Clostridia bacterium | reverse complement strand
GGAAGAAAGGCGGTTATGCGTACAGACTGGGGCGCGCGTGACAACTATCTGCACATCAATGCTGACGCGGCATGGGCATCGCACGGGCACGCGGATGATTTAAGCTTGGTAGTATACGGATATGGTGAACGGTTGATTGCAGATCCTGGTAACGCGGGATATGAACATGGGGACATTCGGGACTGGATGGAAGGCACAGAGGCGCACAACCTAGTGGTTGTGAATGGAGAAAATCAACTGCGCAAGTGTACAGTTGATGATGAAACTGGAGAGATTGTGGAAGAAATCGGAAAGCGGGGGATTATTCACAATTGGGAAACCAATGGCGGCTATGATTTTATCAAGCTAGAAACGCTGAACCAACCTGGCTTTCATTATGACCGCAGTGTATTGTTCGTAAAACCAGGTTTTTGGATTGTTTCTGATTTTTTAGACCCGGAAGACCCGGAAAGCGTCAACCAGTATTCTCAAAACTGGCATACGCCGGAGGACGCAAATCTTACGCTGGATGAAGAAACGGGGATTGTCAAAACAAACAGGCAAGGTCCGAATATGACAATTGTGCCAGTAGAACCAGAAAAATATAGCGATATTTATTTACAGCCGGATGGACGAATTGGCCTTACACCCAATGTTCCATATGCAAAGATGGAACAGCAGACAGCCGGAACCGTTACCTTTGATACGGTTTTATATCCCACAGATACAGGTAATACGGTGGATATCCAGACAATGCCGCTTGAAATCAAGCAGGTGAATCCAACAGATGTGTCAGCGTTTGAAATGCTGGTAGCGGAAAGTGGTAAACAGGCCTTTGACGCGACCTATTACATCTTGCATAACGGGCAGCAGTTAGCACAACGGGAAATCGGAGATTATACATTTAATGGAAGCATGTTATATGTAGAAAAAAATAATGCCGATTTGCAGCGGCTTATTTTGGCGGATGGAACGGCATCCTATGATGCGCAAGCGCATCAGACACAGATCGGAGAACGCGCGGATGAAGAACTGGTTTTAATGGATCAAGATGGTTCTATTTTGTTTCAATCGGTAGGCGTAGTCCCGCAGTTGGGGGTTGAGTTCAGCGCTGGTACGATGAAAATCTATTCTTCTCTGGATGTGGATTTGACAAAATTGACTATAAAACGTAATACCCAGGAAATTGGCCGCGTGCTTTACAATGGGACGCCGGTTTCTTTCCAAGACGCGAATGGCTACATCTATTTTGGTGACGAACCTATTTTGGTAGGAGATGAAGAGCCAAGCGGCGGAGGAACGGCGCAGCAAAGACCGGAGCATGGCGGCGGTTCGGATAGTAGTTCAGGCGGCGGATCCGGCAGTGGGGGAGTCAGTGGTGGCAATGTACAAACGGATCCTAATGAAAATATAGAGAAACCACCTGTCGTAGAACCGGAGAATGATAAGGCACAGTTAAAACAGGAACTTCAGGGTCATTGGGCTGAATCAGAAATTGGTTTTTTAATTGACCAAGGCGTGGTACAAGGAGAAGAGGGCAGTTTGCATTTAGAACAAACGGTAACCCGGGCAGAATTTATTACATTGCTGGCACGCGGCATTGGGCTCTCTGATGTGCCATATCAAGGTGGCTATCAAGATGTTTTGTCTGAGGCGTGGTATGCAGATACCATTCAAGCAGCAGTAGATGCTGGAATTGTACAGGGGAGCAATGGCCAGATGCGGCCGGACGACCCAATCACACGCGAAGAAATGGCAAAAATGGCAGTACGTGCATATGAAGTGGTATGCCCAGGCGGTGAGCCGCAGGGAGAAGCTATATATACCGATGAGGGACAAATCAGCGGTTGGGCGTATGACTATGTTGTAAAAGCAGGGGAACTGGCATTGATAAATGGGTTTGAAGATGGTTCTTTCCGTCCGCGCGAATATTCGTTGCGGGAACAAACGATGGTTGTCGTTTACCGTATCATGCAGAAAATAAAAGGAATGAAATAAGGAGGGGTGTTTCAAATGAGAAAAAGTTTAGCGAAAATACTGGCATTAACGTTGCTTCTCCAGACGTTTTCGCTGGTTTTTACCGGCATGGCTGCATTTACACAGGAGCCGGAGAACCTGGCGCTGAATAAAACCTATACCACGAACAGTGAAATTGCAAACTATGGATCCGCACTGGCATTTGATGATGGTGAGATTTCAAAATATAGTAAAAGCCGGTGGGCATCAAAAGTGGCTCCAACGCCAGAGGAATCTGTTTGGCTAGCCGTGGATTTAGGGCAACCAATGACGCTGAACCGGGTTGTCATTTATGAATTCCAGCACCGCATGACACAGTATCAGATTGAGTATTCTGACGATGGAAGCGATTGGAAGGTTGCCAAAGCAGTGACAGGGGAGACATATGACGAGACAAATCCATATGAAATAACATTAGATTTTGCAGAGGTGGAGGCA
>CALLNG010000500.1 GCA_938005345.1 uncultured Clostridia bacterium | reverse complement strand
TTCGCAAGAAAAAGGGCACGACGGTGAATGTGTCGGAAAACAATGTATCGGTACATACAAGGCAGGGCGTAGATGTTCATTATGCCGCCTGTGCAAGTTAAGGGGTGGGGTTATGAAACAAAAAGTAAATGCTGTTTGTTATTTACGGGTTGCTGCTCTTGATAATGTTGTTGAAAGAGAACAGGAATTGCGATTGTTTGCAAAAAAACGAAACTATGAAATCTCTGATTTTATAATTGAGCAGCGAAGCGGTTTGGCGCCTTGCAGCAAAACTCTGAGTGAACTTTTACATAGTCAATCCGCAATAAATATTTTAGTACCAACCATAAGCGGTCTTTCGAGAAACATATCTGTGTTGCAAGATATCATTTATACGGCTAAAAAGAACAATAAAAATATCATTAGTGCAGACGGCAGCTGTGAAGCTATCCGTAGTTTTAATGATGTATTCAGTTTTGACAATTAAAACAAACAAAAAACCGAGTGTCATGCAGAACCCTTTAAGTCCTGTAAGAACACTCGGTATGGTGCGGATAAGAGGACTTGAACCTCCATGAAATTGCTTTCACATGGACCTGAACCATGCGCGTCTGCCAATTCCGCCATATCCGCATATCCTTAATTATGTTATTTATTATAACATAAAAATTTTATTTGTCAAGGGGTTTATTAAAAAAAAGAAAGAAGTTTTGAGAGAAAAAGTTATCCACATAATCCACAGCAGTGTGAAATAATTATGTGGATAATGTGGATAAATTCGTGGATAATTGATGAAAATGGATGTTTTTATAACATTCACGTTACAAGAAGTTTACAAAAATAGAGTTATGTAAATCAAAATCCTGATATTGGTATTGTTTTTATGTGAATTTATGGGTGGATAATGTGGATAAGTAAAAAAGAACCTGTTAAAATAGAAAAACGTAAGGTGGATAAATGGAGATACTTCTCAGCAAAAATGGGACATTGGAAAAAACAAGCAGATGTATAAATATCAGGTAGCGGTTAGTATGGGGAAACAAATTGGAAAAATTTCAAAAAGAGGAGTACATGGTGCGTATAAAAAGAGAGGCCAATGCATTGGCCTCTCTTTTTATAGCGGAGATTTAACTCAATGGTACGCCGTTATGTTGGTTTTTTGTATCGGCCGTAGGGAGGATGTGGCGAAGTTTCGTGTAGAAGAAATAGGATAACAATGAAACGAGGACGGCTTTTATAATGTTGAAGGGTAAGATACCAAAGAGAACCAAGGAGCCGGAGTCATGTATGAGAGGATTGACTTTGGCACAAAGGGAAATAATTTGTTCCATGGGAGTGACTTTTGCATAAATTGGTATGGCAACAAAATAGTTAAAAATGACGGATCCAATAATCATAGCAATGCTGCCAAATACAAGGCCGAGAACAGCTCTTTTGTTGGTTTTGCCACCCCGGTGGTAAAGTAATGAGGCAATGCATACAAAACAAGAACCGATTACAAAATCAGCGATTTCACCAACCCCACCGGTCTGCGTGAGCAGAACATGGACTAGGTTCTTGACAAGCTGGATTAGGACTGCGGTTACAGGTCCCATGATAAAACCGCCAACTAAAGCTGGAATCAGGCTCAAATCAAGCTTTAAAAACGGCGGCATAAAGGGAACTGTAAATTCCAGAAACATGACGACTGCGGCGATGGCTGCCAAAACGGCAGAGAGCGTTAAACGCTTGGTGTTGGTTTGCATATAGAACCACTCCTTTTGATGTTTGAAATATATCAAATAATCACCGCTTCGTTTTCTGGACAGCTGGAATGGGGAGGAAAACTGCTGTTATAGGGGTAAGGTATAGCAAAATCCAGTCCGCCATATCCGCATAGCACAGAAAAAAAACTCCGGAATCAAAACTCCGGAGTCTGTGGATGCACCTAATAGAACACGCCCGCTATAGGCCTTTGCATCATCTTCTTCCATCCAGACTGCGTGTTTTAGTCAAACACTACACTGTCGGTTTTGGAATTTCACCAAATCTGCCGGAATCCGGCTCGCGGACTATAACCGCCGGTAGGGAATCTCACCCTGCCCCGAAGACAATCATTATTTGATTTTCTGGAAACAATATATGCAGCAAAACTGCTCTTTTGTTCCTTTATATTCATTATACCTCTTTTTCTTTGAAAATGCAAGAAATTTTTTCTAAATTGGAACTTGATTTTTTTTATGGTTCATTGTACA
>CALLNG010000499.1 GCA_938005345.1 uncultured Clostridia bacterium | reverse complement strand
TTCATCCAGCCAATCCTGCCGCATCATATAACCGGCCGAAACACTCCCGCTCGCCTCATCTGTCACATAAGAAGGAAAATAGTAATAATTTCCTGCGTCTGTTTTCAGCTCCCGGTCCGCCGCAGTATTTTCTTCCAAATATTTTTGAAATCCCGGTGCATATTTCGGTAAATAATCGTTGAGCGCCGCTATATATCCGTCTTGTATAGCTTTTTCTGCTCCGCCCGGCATATCCGTTGTCCAATACCATCCAATCAAGTCGGGCAAATCGCCGGATGCCAGCAACAAATTAAACTGCTGTGTTTCCTGTCCGGCAGCTGGAAATGTCCACTGCAAATCAACTCCCACACTCTTTTCATAATTCACCATACATGGATATTCGTCTGGATTACTGTATGGACCAATGGATGCACCGCCCCGGTATGCCCATACCCGCAATGTCTTGTCCGTTTCAATCGGATATTCGCTGGCTGCCAGTTTTTCCAGTTCACTCTCTGTCATTGCAGTACTGGAAGAACCATTATCATTTCCACAGCCGCTTACTCCTGCAACCATAGCAACGGTACATGCTACTGCTATTGTTTTGCTCCAAAATTTTTTCATAATTTCTACCCCTTTCTTTGTTTCCTGCTTGTTTGTAATTTTAGTTACAACTTTTACAAATTTGCAGCACCTTAAAACTTGAGCTAATTTTTTTATATCATCGTTTCCCGTGAATAGCAAGAAACAGAATGCCGGATTTTTGTAAAATAGTGAATTTTTCAGCTCATTTTACTTTTTGTTAGTTTTTTTATTTTTTGTTATTTGCCTTTTATAAACGCTTCTCTGGACTTATTTGCAAAATATGATATAATAGTATTGAATAAATTGAAATTAGGTAGACACATTTATTTACTTATGGGAGGATTTTCTATGAATTTGCGGTCAAAATCTTTTTTTCAGCACTTGCTAATCAAATCATACATCGTTATCTTCTGTATCCCCCTATTGTTTTGCATTGTGCTCTATTCCATTTCAATTTTATATATACAGCAATATTCTGACGACCTACGGAATATTGAGTTTACCCAAAACGAAACTTTCATTCAAGATTTTCTCGCTGACTTAAATAATGTTTATATTGAACTCGCCTCCTCTCCTTATATTAAACAAAACAGGCAACTCACTGCATATGAAGCTTCCGAAATAAAGAATTCGCTGATGAATTTCTCTGCTCAATCTCCTAATTTGTTTGGGGATATTCAAATCTATTTTAATGATTACAATTATGCTGTCAGCATGTATAGCGGCGACTCCATAGATAATATCTATAATTCAATTTCCATTGACCTGTACCAGTCTTTTGACGAATGGCAGCAGCAAATGACCACTTATAGTAGTGGCAGTATTTTTAATTACGAAAAAGGAATTGTGTATCAAAAATCCTTAAAAAACACCATAAATTTCAGTAATATCACGCTGTTCATTTTCATTCCTGACCAATACCTGTTGTCGCATAACAACAACATTAAACTATACTCTGATACCTGTATCGCCCTGCTCAACCACGAAAAAGAAGTGGTTTTTCAAAATACTTCCATGCCTGTTGACCAGCAGGAACTGCAAAGCATGATAGCTTCCTCCAGATATTATGTCCCACAAAAGATTAACCACGGAATGTCTTCTTATATTGTACAAGTTGGCTCCTATTATGATTTTAACTATATCATTCTAATCGGAGAACATAGCATGATTGAGACATTCAGAATCATTATCTCCGTTTTTATTGTTGGTATTTTTCTGACATTTCTGCTCGGATTATTTGCGATTCGAAAATTTGTGCTGTTTAACACTAAACCCCTCCAGTCCATCATAAATATGCTCCCTGCACATGATGCGGAACGAAATGAATTTTATACCATCCAGCAATGGATCAAGAGCAGTACCCGGCAACTGTCCCGTTCTAAACCCTTTGTGGTGGATAGCTTTATCTCTAACATCATTCATAACAATGATTCCAGCAACACGCCAATAGAATTCTCCGCGGAAGTCTTTCAATGGATCTTATTTTTCCCGGCGGACGCTGGAATTTATACCGCAAATGAGGGAGAAGACAGCGAGCAACTGCGTTCCTTGATGACCACCGCTGTGAACAATATATTTGATGAGCTGCTGTCCTCTTATGGCCAGACGTATCACTCCGTCCAAAGTAATATTTTGGTTACCCTGCTCAATGGTGATACTCCCATTAGCAATGAACAGCTTTTAGACATTTATACTACCACAAATGAATATTTGAACATTAAGGGGTATATCATTCTTAGCAAGCCGGTTAATGAGCAGAAAGAATTACATAACGCCTACACTGAGGCAAAGGTACGATTGGACCGTTTAGAGATGTTGGGACATTTTGGCACTGATAATGAAGAACGGAATAATGCCGTCAAAAGTGGCGACTCTGCGAAATACATCAACATTTTTACCACCAATGTTATTAACGGCCATTTAGACGAGGCGCTGGAGACCGTGAAGCAGATGATTCGGTCCTGCGCTGAAAACCGAAAGAGAATTACCGATGTAAGGCTGATACTCCTCAATATGCTCAACAGCGCCATTTCTGCCATGGAAGAAAATATGAATGTTGACTTGGGAAATACATTAGAACAAATAGATCTCAATAATAAAATCATCGATTCTAATTCTTCCACCCAAATGCTGCAAATTGTGAATGAATTTTTGCTTTCCGTGAAAGGATTTTGGGATGTAGATGCAGAAGAACAAAATTTGGAGGAACGCGTGGCAGCTTTTATACGTTTTAATTATCCCGACTGTAACTTGAACTTAAAATATCTCGCCGACCGGTTCAATATTACTCCCGCCTATCTATCCTCGAAATTCAAAGCCTATTGGAATGTCAGCATCATTGAATATATTGCTAATATCAGGATTGAAAGAGCAAAGGCATTACTGGTTAAAACAAACCATTCCCTGGATCAAATCAGTACAACCTGTGGATATACCAACACTGTTACTTTTTCCCGGCAGTTTAAAGCCTATACGGGAACTTCGCCAGGCAAATTCCGGCAAAGCCACCACGGCTGATAATTGCGCCACAGAAAAAAATGCTTAACTACAGGAATGTTTCACTTTGTTCAATCGTGCCAAATGATCCTCTATACAAAAAGCCGTGCTACACAAAGCTGTGTTAGCACGGCCAATGAACGCCGTTGCACTGCAATAGATAGCAACGGCTATTTTATTATTTTTTTGTTATCTCTGCGAATATTGTACGTATATGATAATATTCCCTGTTCCAGACCGGCAGACATCCAGGTTCGTGCTTAAATCCGTTCGATTGAAGCGACCAAATCTGGCAGCTGCCCCAGATGGTCAATGACAAAATCTGCTCCGGCATCCAAAAAACGTTGTCTGACGCGCAGTTTTTCTTCCTGCTGCTGTCCATGGCTTAGCGCCAAAAATTCTTCTTCCGTCAAGGCCAATTCGGAGCTTCCCTCCAAGACTCCAACAGACCAACAGCCGGCATTTTTCCCTTCTTTCATGTCAGAAACCGTGTCACCTACCTTTACGGCCCGGTCCACTGCTAAAACTTGCAACATTTGTAGATTTTGAAAAATCATATAAGGGTACGGCCTTCCTTTTCCTCCCACAGCATCGGGGCTGAACCAACAATCCGGCTGATAGCCCATTTCTGCGGCTCCTTCTGTCACAATCGCCATCATTTTGTCGTTATACCCAGTGGTGGAACCGATTTTGATTTCCTTTTCTCGAAGAGCTCGTACGGTATCAAGCACATATGGTTTGGGTTGTACATAACCGCGCAGGCTTTCAAGCAATTTCTTTTCAAACATTTCATAAAGTGCACAAACATCCTCCTCCGTTGACTTTTTCCCATAGGTATCCTCCCATAGCTGCCCAATTCTTTCCATGGACAGCATCGTCCTAATGTGATCAATTTTTAACATGCCCATTGGCTCTCTTGTTTCCTGAATCGTTGGTTCTATCCCAAATGCGCGAAAGGTTTCCATAAATGCATTCACCGGTGCAAAGCATCCATAGTCTACGGTTGTCCCCGCCCAGTCAAAAATCACCGTTTCTATTTTAGGCATTTTTTGTCACCTCCAAATACTCTTTGATAATCCCGCAAAGTGTTTCAATATCTTCCGGATAAATTTCTCCAATATTTCCGATACGAAAACTTTCCATATTCGCTAGTTTTCCAGGATATATTGCGTAGCCCCGCTCTTTGATATATTGATACATATCGTTAAAATCCAAATGCTGTGGGAAAGAAAATGTCGTGATAATAGGGGATTGCTTTTCCCGTTCTATATACGGCTGAAAGCCCATGTCCAGCATATTTGCAATGAGCAAATGATTGTTTTCTTTGTACCGGCGGTTACGGGCTGCAATACCGCCTTCTTCTTCCAGTTCTTCCATTGCCTGCGCAAATGCCAAAACGGTATGGGTAGGGGAAGTAAACCTCCACTTTCCGTCTTTTTCCATGGTTTCCCACTGGTCATATAAATCCAAGGCCAGGCTGCGCGCTCCCCCCTTGCTTTGCATTAGTTTTTCCCGGGTTGCGAGTATAAACGAAAATCCGGGAACCCCTTGAATACATTTATTGGCGCTGCTAATGAGAAAATCGATATTCCAGTCTTTCATAGGAATATCTACACCGCCAAATGTGCTCATTGCATCTACAATAAACGTTTTTCCCATGCGCCGGCAAACTTCACCCACTGCCTGGATATCATTTAAAATACCTGTTGTCGTCTCTCCGTGTACCATTGCTATATGGGTAATGTCCGGCTCTTTTTGCAGGCACTGCACAATATAGTCCGCGGAGGGAACGTTCCGGTAGTCCTCCGCATATTGCAAAAAAGAAAGTCCGTGATACCGCGCGATTTGCACCATGCGTTCGCCATACGCACCATTTGTCGCAAATAGAATCTTATCCTGCGGACGCACTACCGAGGATAGGACGGATTCCACTCCAAAAGTACCGCTTCCCTGCATAAGCACTGCGGTATATTCTTTCTCTCCGACATGGGCAAGCCGCAGCAGGCCTTTGCGGATTTGCTGGGTAATCTGTTTATAATCGTCATCCCAAGTGCAATGGTCTGTCATCATCTCCTGTTTTACTGTTTCCGTGGTCGTCAGCGGCCCCGGTGTCAAAAGTTTATAGTTTACCACATGTTTCCCTTTCATTATTTACATTCCTCCACAAATTGTTTATGTTCTTCCAGTAAATCCACGGTCAGCGGCTCTGGATATTCTTTGCTGTTTTTAGAAATCATCTCTTCATTGGCTGTTTCTCCCTCATATACGGGAACTGGATAAGTTTCCAGCAACAACGGGCGCCCTTTCTGAATGATACATGCCGCCATTTCCATAGCAAGTGGATTGATATTATCTCCTTTGTCAATGACCGCAACCGATTCGGTTAACGAATACGTTCCTTCTGCCGGATCCACATAATCAATGGGTAATCCATCCTGTTTATCAGCAACTGCCTGGTGGCGCAGTCCGAACGCTACTGCCACTTCGCCAGCCCGCACCTTTTTCAGCGGACCGGAACCGGAACTTTCATAATGCGGACCTGCATTTTGAATAATCCCCGCCATCACTTCTTTGCCTTCTGTCTCTCCATAGGCCTCTAAAATGGCCTGCACCATAAGCCAAGCGGTGGAAGACGCGTTGACATCCGGTACCGATACCTGTCCCGCATATTCTGGCTTTGCTAAATCTTTAAATGACTGCGGCATAGGTAAGCCGCTTTCTGCCAACGCCGTAGTATTTACAATAATAGCCCCTTCCTGCGAGGTTGTCGGCGCTTGGTAGGCCGGATATTCCTTGAGCGGCGTCCGTTCAAACGGCAAACATATTATTTTGTTCCTGCGCACTTTGTATATAGTAAGAACTCATAGTTATCAGGTCTGCTTCAATATTTGTACCTTCGGCCAGTAATTTTCCGCCAAGTTCTGACGTACCAAATGTTTGAAGAATATATTTTCCCTGATATCCATTGCTATCCAGCGTCTCTTTCATCGCTTCTACCGCTTCGTCATCGGCGTTGGTGTAAAACACCACTTGCTTTTGCGAAGAGGTGCCGCAGGCGCATGCCCCCAACATCATTATTCCCGCCAGCAAAACTACCAACATTTTCTTAACTTTTTGATTCATACCTTTTTTCATCCTTTCTGTGTGAAAGCATGTAAAAGAGTGCCTTCACACCTAAATTCGTTATAAAGAGCAGCAAAGACAAGGCAAAAATTTCATCAAATTTTGCATAGTGCTGCAATTCTTTCATTTTTGCAGTAATGACCATGGTTCGAGCCCCTGTTAGGAAAATGACTGCGCTGATAGTTACCATGGCATTGATAAAATAATAGCTGAAGACTTCCAATATAGTACGGCGTGCATTGGGCGTCACCACCCGGATTACCGTTTTCAGCCAGCTGTCCCCCATCAGCATAGCCGTTGTCTCCCAGGAACGGTTCATTTTGGAAAGGGAATTTTTCATCATCAAATATGGGGAGGAAAAATAGTGGACTATGTTACAGATAATCAATATTAGGAAGGTGTTTTGCAGTGGTGTTCCGGTAAATGCAAATAAAAATGCCAGCCCCAACACCATGCCCGGTATGGTATTAATGACCAATGCAATACTGTCCATCATGCCGCGGCACACAGGCCGCAAATTGCTCCGTGCGCTGATGAGTGCCGCTCCATAGGATGCCAACGTGCCGAATAATGCGGTCATGAGTGCCGTAAACAAGGAGTTACGGTACACGCCTGAAAGCTCGGAAGAAAAGACATTTTTTATATGTTCCAGCGTAAACTCTAGCTTATACGGCCACATTTCCACAAATGGTACCACACAAATGACCAAAAACACAGATAACATTGCTGCCAAAATAACGAGTGCGCCCGCGCCCGCTACGCCGTCGCGCAGACGGTTCTTTTTGATTTCAATTTCCGACACCTTTTGATACCGGATGTTATAGCGTTCCAACACGTTCAGCAACACAATGCTGAATACAGACGGCGCAAGCATGACTACCGCTACTACCGCGCCCTGCCCGAAATTTGGCACAGAGCCCAGCATTTGATTGTACAATACGGTCGCAATAACTTGAAATTCTCCGCCAACGGACGCTGGAATACCAAAATCCGTAAAACTCAAAAAGAACGACTGGATAAACGCCGCTGCCAACGTCCCCAGCATGGGGCGCATGACTGTCATGGAAAAGGCTCTCCAGGCATTGTCCCCCATGATGCGGGACACTACAGAAAATTTCTTGTCAATATATTGCAGCGTATTATTCACCAACAAAAACGCGGTCGGCAGGGTATAAATGACGTATCCTATTACAAGTCCGTTCCAGCCATATATCTCAAAGGGCTGAAAACCCAGTAGCTGCGTGACAAGCCCCTGCTTTCCAAAGGAATAGATAATGGAAAATCCATAGGTAATGGTGGGTAGCAGCATAGGTACCATCGTCAAGGTAGAAATTACTTTTTTAAATAGGGGCGGCAAATTGGTATAGTGAAGGGTATACGCCAGGAAAAATGCCAATGCTACCGTGATAGATGCACTGACTGCCGCCACGGCAAAGCTGTTGCCCAGCGCTGTCAAAAATCCCTTTTCCAGAAATATCCGCGTATAGTTTGCCCAGCCAATCCCATCGTCTACCTGCATGGATTTCAGGAAAACCAAGAGCATTGGAAATAGGAAAAATGCCGCAAAAAATACGCCCAACACGACAAAAATCCATTTCAATTCTTTTTCTTTTTTATGCATAGCTTTCACCAAACAAAGTAAAGATGTTATTGCGCTTTATCATGAGTTGGTTTAAGATAAATTCTTTGACAAAACTGTTTTTGGGCATATGTACAATCTCTTCTGGACGTCCGTACTGCGAAATTTTTCCTTGATTCAAAATCAGTACCCGGTCAGACAGTGTCAGCGCTTCCTCTGGGTCATGAGTTACGATAATGGTAGTCAGGTGATATTCCCTTGCGACTGCTTTAATGCGGTCTTTGATGGACTCTTTGATCACACCGTCCAGTGCGCTAAGCGGTTCATCCAACAACAGAATTTTGGGCTTCATCACGAGCGTCCGCGCCAGTGCCACCCGCTGTTTTTGTCCGCCGGAAAGCTGGGATATCTTTTTTTGTAAATGTTCCTCCAGGCCCAGTAAATGTATCAGGTCATCCACTTCTTCTTTGGAAGATAAATTGGGTTTGTTGCGCAGTCCATACGTTATATTTTGATAGGCATTCAAGTTGGGGAACAGGGCATAGTCCTGAAACACAATGTTAAAGCCCCGCTCTTCCATGGGCTTATCATTGATACGTTCTCCTTGAAACCACATTTCGCCGTCCGTGACATCTGTGATTCCCAAAATTAAATTGAGCAACGTCGTTTTTCCACAACCGGATGGTCCTAAAATGGAAACAATTTCACCGTCCTGTATGTCCATCGAAATACCATCGAGCACATGCAGATCGCCGAAATATTTTTTGATGTTGCGTAATTCCAGCATTAGTATTCCTCCTTTTATTTCCCTTTCGGGATGGAGTTATTTTACCATATGCTTCCTTTTCTCGCCATCCATAATGCGTAAAAATTAAGTTAAACCTATGTAACATGCCAAATGCTCAGCAGAACAGGGGCTTATAAAGAAAGCGGATGCCTCAAAATAGAAGCATCCGCTTTTTCTTTTATTTTTCCAGGCTTTCCCGCAAAATTTTTGCCAAACGGTTCGGATTGGCTTGCCCGTTTGTTTCTCGCATTGCTAGTCCAATCAGCGCCTTGATGGCGTTTGTTTTTCCCTTTTGGTAATCTTCTGCTGACTTTTTATCCTGGGCGATTACCCGCTTCGCCATTTGCAGCAGCACGTCTTCATCATTAATTTGCCAGAGTTGCTGCTCCTGTGCAATCAACGAAGGACTTTCGTCTGTCTGCCACATTTGTTTGAGCAGCTTTTTTGCTGCACCACTGTTGATTTTTTCCTCTGCTAGCAGTTGACAAAGCTGCGCCATATGTGCAGGATGAACCGGAATTTCCTTTTCTTCTTCCTGCAGCAATTTCATTCCTTCTCCTACTAGGAGATGTGCCAATGTTTTGGGATTGGTACACATCTGTGCCGTCCGTTCAAAATAATCTGCAACTGTCGCTTCTGCCGCCAAATTCTCTGCTTCTGCCGCAGTCAGTCCAAATTGCTTCATGTACTGTTTTTTGCGCTCATCTGGCAACGCAGGAATAGACTGCCGGAGAGAATCCAGCCATGCCTCTTCCATTTCTATGGGAACCAAATCTGGATCCGGAAAGTAGCGGTAATCATCTGCATTTTCCTTGCTCCGCATAGAATAGGTTTTACCACTCTGCTGGTCAAACCGCCTGGTTTCCTGGACAACCAGTTCTCCTGCCTCCAGCGCCTTCACCTGCCGTGCAAACTCGTAATCAATTGCCTTGCCAATAAACTGAAACGAGTTGAGGTTTTTCATTTCTGTTCTTACTCCCAGCGCCGTTTCACCCTTTTTCCGAACCGAAAGGTTCACGTCGCAGCGCAAAGACCCCTCCTGCATTTTGCAGTCCGAAACGCCAGTATATAGCATAATAGCCCGTAGTTTCCGCACATATTGTTTGGCTTCCTCTGCGCTACGTATATCGGGTTCGCTGACGATTTCAATCAAAGGGACACCGCAGCGGTTATAGTCGCACAGTGTTCCGCCGCCTTCTTCATGCACCAATTTTCCCGCATCCTCCTCAATATGAATGCGCGTGATACCAATTCGTTTTTCGCCCTGCTCTGTCTGTATATCCAAATATCCATGTTCACACAGCGGTAGGTCATACTGCGAAATTTGATAGGCTTTGGGTAAATCAGGGTAAAAATAGTTTTTCCGGTCTTGCTTGGAATACCGTGTGATGGTGCAGTTGGTTGCCAGCCCCGCCTTGACAGCGTACTCCACCACTTTGTGATTCAAAACTGGCAGCGTTCCTGGCAGTCCCATACAAACCGGGCAGCATTGGGTGTTAGGCGGCGCGCCAAATGTGGTGGAACAGCCGCAAAAAATCTTCGTCTCTGTTTTGAGTTCCACATGAACCTCCAAACCAATGACCATTTCATATTCCTGCAGCATCACGCTCTTCCTCCTTTCAATGCCGTTTCCAGCGCATAAGCAATACGGTATAGCTCCGCTTCCGCAAAGGCCTTTCCAATGAGCTGAAGCCCAATAGGAAGCCCCGCTTTATCCTTTGCACAGGGCATGGACAATGCCGGCAGCCCCGCTATATTGACCGGTACGGTATAAATATCTCCCAAATACATTTCCAGTGGATTTTTCCTTTTCTCACCAATGCGGTAGGCAGTCGTGGGTGCAACTGGCGCCAGCACTGCGTCACAGGACTGAAACATTTGCTCAAATTCCCGGACAATGATGGTCCGCACCTGCAGTGCCTTTTTATAATAAGCGTCATAGTATCCCGCACTAAGTGCAAACGTGCCCAGCATAATGCGCCGTTTTACCTCCGAGCCAAATCCTTCGCTTCGCGTATTCTGGTATAAGGTTTCCATCGAATCGTATTGTGCCGCACGGAAACCATATTTTACACCGTCAAAGCGTGCCAGGTTAGAAGACGCTTCGCAACTGGAAATCACATAATATGCGGGCAACGCTGCTTTCAGGCTGGGCATGGACAACTCCACAATCTTCGCCCCCAGTCCTTCCAATATTTTCGCTGCCTGTAATACCGCCTGCCGTACGTCTCGTGCGAGCCCTTCTCCAAAATATTCCTGCGGCAGAGCAATCTTCTTTCCTTTGACGCCTTTTTCCAGCTCAGCAGTAAAGCAACAGATCTCTTCTCGCTCTACTGATGTAGAATCCCGTCTGTCATACCCCGCGAGTTCTTCCAAGACTAAGGCAGAATCCTCGACAGTTTTTGTCAACGGCCCGATTTGATCCAGCGAGGAAGCAAATGCGACTAATCCATAGCGCGATACGCGTCCATAGGTTGGTTTCATACCCACTACACCGCAAAAGGAGGCCGGCTGGCGAATGGATCCACCCGTATCCGAGCCCAACGTAAATGGCGCCATATCCGCTGCCACTGCGGCAGCACTGCCCCCGCTGCTGCCACCCGGAACCCTCTGCAAATCATATGGGTTGTGCGTTGCGTGAAACCAGGAATGTTCCGTCGAGGAACCCATGGCAAATTCATCCATATTCATTTTTCCCAGCATCACACATTCGCTTAGTTTTTCCATCACTGTTGCCTGATACGGCGGAACAAAATTCTTCAGCATTTTGGAGGCGCATGTAGTTTTTACCCCCTTGGTACAAATATTGTCTTTTACGCCCATTGGCACACCCGCCAACGCCGAAAGCGCCTTCCCTTTTGCGCGCGCCTGGTCTATTACCTCTGCCTGTTGCAAAGCAAATTCCGGTGTGACTGTAACAAACGCACCGATTTGCGGTTCCACCTGTGCAATCTGATCCAAATACGCCTCCGTCGCTTCGCGGGAAGAAAGCACACCGCGCTGCAGCGCCTTCGATAGTTGGGCCACTGTCATTTCCGTTATTTTCATAGTACCTTCCTCCTTTACTCTACGACTTTTGGTACAAAAATATATCCGTCTTGCTGCGCCGGGACATTTTTCAGCAGTACCTCCCGGTCAAAGCTCTCTTCCAGGCAGTCTTCCCGCCAGACATTCTTCATTGGTTGTACATGTGCGGTCTGCGGTACGCCCTGCGTGTCATATTGAGAAAGTGTATCCGCAAATGCCACAATTTCCTGCATCTCTTTTTCCATGGCCCGTTGCTCCGATTCGGACAGGGATAACATGGCAAGCTGTGCGACCCGCGCAACGTCAATTTGCATTTTCTGCTCGTGTAACTGTTCTTTTGTAGTTTCGCCTACATCTGGAATTGTACCCAGCGACAGTTCTAGTGTTTCCAGCTGTTCCCGGTCCACTACGTCTGGCGCTCCCGTCATCAAACAAGCTGCCTCTTTTGTTTTTGGAAATGCAATCACATCCCGTAGCGACGACGCGCCACATAGCAGCATGACAAATCGATCCAAACCAAAAGCGAATCCGCCATGAGGAGGCGTCCCATATCGAAAGGCATCCACAAAAAAGCCAAAACGTTTCTGAATTTCCTCCTTTGAAAATCCCAGTGCCTCAAACATGCGCTCCTGCACATCGCGGCGATGGATACGAATGCTGCCGCTGCCCAATTCTACACCATTTAGCACCACATCATATGCCTGTGCCCGCACCCTAGCCGGATCTGTTTTCAGATAAGGCAAGTCTTCTTCATAGGGCATGGTAAACGGATGGTGCATGGCCAAAAAACGTCCCTCCTCTTCGGAGTATTCAAACTGCGGAAAATCGGTCACAATGAGAAAACGATAGTCTTCTTGCTGACAAAGATGCAGCATGTCAGCTAGCGCCACCCGAAGTCCACCTAATGTCCGGCGCACTACCGGCAAACTGTCCGCACAAAATAAGATGAAATCGCCTGGTTTCCCGTCCAAACGGTCCAGCAGTTCCTGCATTTGCTCTTGCTGGAAATATTTTGTTAGCACTGAGTAAAGCTCTCCGTTTTCCCTTACAGCAATCCAAGCCATGCCCTTTGCGCCAAGCGATAACGCTTTTTGCGTCAGTATTTCAATTTCACTACGGGTAAAATCTGCTTTCCCTTTCACATTGATGGCGCGCACAACGCCGCCCCGCTTGGTCGCTCCCTGAAACACTGTAAACCCACAGTCTTCTGCAATGTCCGTTACATCGACAATAGGTAAGTCATAGCGTAAATCTGGCTTATCACTTCCATAACGATCCATGGCCTGCTGCCAGGTCATGCGCTGCATAGGACGCGGCAGCTCCATGCCCTTCATTTCCTTCATTAAATAGCAAAATAACTCCTCCAAATGTTGCAAAATTTCCTCCTGCCCCACAAAAGAAAGTTCCATGTCAACCTGTGTAAACTCCGGCTGCCTATCTGCACGCAAATCCTCGTCACGGAAGCAGCGGCTGATTTGATAATATTTTTCTACGCCTCCTACCATCAGCAACTGCTTAAATATTTGCGGCGATTGCGGCAGCGCATAAAAGGTGCCTGGATGCACACGGCTTGGAACCAAATAGTCTCTAGCGCCTTCTGGTGTAGATTTTGTCAGCATGGGAGTCTCCACGGACAAAAAACCATGTTGGTCCAAATATTCATTTACCTTCATCACGAGCTTGTGACGAAATTTGAGATTGTGGTACATGGAAGGACGGCGCAGATCCAAAAATCGGTATTTGAGCCGCAAGTCTTCCCTGACAGCGGCGCGGTCCTCTATTTCAAAAGGTAGTGGATCCGCTTCGGACAATACTTCCAAGGTATCGGCACGCAATTCTACTTCACCCGTTTGCAGCGCCGGATTATAGGTTTCTTCCTCCCTGTGGTAGAGCTTTCCTGTCACGCGCAGCACCGATTCAATTTTGACCCGCTCTGCTGCATGAAACATGTCTTGCGGCAAATAAGCCAAATTGCACACGACCTGCAAAATACCTTCCCGGTCGCGTAGGTCAAGAAAAATGACACCACCCATGTCCCGCTTATTTTGTACCCACCCCATCACGGTGTGTACCGTTCCAATATGTTCTTTGGAAAACAATCCGCAATACTGTGTCTTTTTCATGAAAAAACCTCCCTATCCGAACTGACTGCAACAAAAAAAGCCTTTCATCCCTCCATTGGGACGAAAAGCTTCTCATATACTATTTCTTTCCGTGGTACCACCCGTATTGGCTGCGCCATTGCAAGCCCACTTTTCAATCAAGATACGGCCATATTTCTACAGCGATATCCCTTGGCTGTAACGCGCCAACCGCGGCTGAGCCTACTCGAAATCACTTGATTCCTTTGGGTCAGCGACTCCCGGATGTTCTTCCTCTGCAAATCCGTGCCGCTTTTCCACCAACTAGCGGCTCTCTGCTACTACCATTGCAGTCTACTCTTCCGTTCACAGTCTTTTCGGAAATTCATTTTTTTCTATTATAGAACATATTTTCTTTTTTGTCAAGATATTTTTTATCCTTTTTTTACTTTAACAAGTAAAATAGCAGTCTAACACCTATATTGCTCCCCAAAAAGGTCATAACTACCGGCCGTGCCGGTGGCTTGCACTGCCCCCCTTAGGGCAATATGCTGGCCGATCCTATAGGCTTATTGAAAGGTTTGCCAACCGTAACTCTTCCACCAGCTTGCCCTAAAGTTTTTTTTTATTTGCTTCCTTCTACTGGCTCACCTGTAACGGGTCTATGTCTTCCTTTACACTTATTTGCTCAGAAGATATATCTTCTTGTAATTGATTGCGTATATACTGTTCTATCTCCTTTTTGTTTCTTCCCACTGTATCTACATAATATCCTCTACACCAAAAATGTCTATTTCCGTATTTGTACTTCATATTTGCATATTTCTCAAATTTCATCAACGAACTTTTCCCTTTCAGATATCCCATAATTTGTGATACACTGTATTTGGTTGGTATACTTACTAACATTTGAATATGGTCTTTGCAGGCTTCTGCTTCCAGTATTTCTACTTGCTTATATTCACATAGTTTTTTCAACATTATTCCTATGTCTTTCTTGATTTCCCTATATATTTACCTGCCTGCTATATTTCGGTGCAAATTCTATGTGATACTTGCAATTCCACCTCGTATGTGATAAACTTTCTGTGTCAAGTTTCATTACTTGATTCCTCCTTTGATTCATTTCAGAGGTTGGCTAGACCTGCTTCATTATATCAATGGAGGATATTTTTTCCATGCATTGCTAAAGCTTTTTTATCCCACCAGCATTACTGGTGGTTGCCGTTACACAATGTAAAGGCAGATGCGGAAAATCCGCACCTGCCTTTATTCTCATAAATTGTTACTGCGCGCTGCCGTCTGTATTGCGGGACGGTTTTGGTGTATCTTTTACGCCATCTTTCCATATTTCCGCTAAAGATGCCGCCATACCTGCCATAGCCTGCATTTCAGACGGAATAATCAATTTGGTTGCTTTGCCATTTGCGACCTCCTGCATCGCTTCGTAACTTTTCAGTACCAAAATGGCATTGCTTGGATCTGCTTCTTTGAGCATCCGGATACCGTCTGCCGTTGCCTGCTGTACATTACGAATTGCTTCCGCTTCCCCTTCTGCTCTTCTAATTTGTGCTTCTTTTTCTGCTTCTGCGCGCAAAATCTGGGATTCTTTTTCTCCTTCTGCCACCAAAATAGCCGATTTCTTTTCACCCTCTGCCTTCAAAATGGATTCACGGCGTTCGCGTTCCGCCTTCATCTGTTTTTCCATTGCATCCTGAATTGCCTGCGGTGGGATGATATTCTTTAATTCCACACGGTTCACTTTGATTCCCCATGGGTCTGTTGCCACATCTAAAGACGCACGCATCTTGGTATTGATCACTTCACGGGAAGTCAGCGTCTCATCCAGTTCCATATCACCGATGATATTTCTCAATGTGGTCGCTGTCAGATTTTCAATCGCCATGATTGGATTTTCTACATTATAAGTATAGGATTTGGAATCCGTGATCTGGTAAAATACGACCGTATCGATCCTCATCGTTACATTATCTTTTGTGATTACCGGCTGCGGTGGGAAATCTACTACCTGTTCTTTTAAATTTACCCTCTTTGCCACACGGTCAATCACCGGAACCTTAAAATGTAATCCCGGCTCCCAGGTTCCCTGATACAGTCCCAGACGCTCAATGACATAAGCTCTTGCCTGTGGAACTACTTTGATACAGGATGTTACAATGACAACCACTAACACTAAAATCAAAATCAGAAATATAAGTCCACCCATTTTTCTTACCTGTTATCCTTTCTTTTTCACAATCAATTTTACACCTTCGATACGTTCGATCTCCACGACCGTATCTTTTTCAATCATTTTTTCATTATCATCGGTCCGTGCTGTCCATTCGATACCACCGACGATAACCTGCCCCTGGTTCTTCAGATTTTCTATCGTCTGTGTTACCACCGCCTCCTTGCCAATCAGGCTTTCCGCATTGGTACGGGTTCGATTGGTATTCAGGTATCGCATGGCAATCGGTCTTGTAAAAATCAGCAGGATCAGTGAGACAATCAGAAACAAAACAAACTGTACTACTCTTCCGGCACCGGCTACCGCTGCTATCCCGGCAATCAGTGCACCCCCGGCAAACCAGATCGTTGTAAGGCCCAGCGTGGCAATTTCAATCACCAGCAATACAACAACCGCTGCCAGCCATAGAATCGCATCCATGTTCCTCCCCCTTTCCTCCGGTATGTTACGCATGTTCCTTCTTTGTCCTCTGTTCAGAAACATGTTCCATATCCTTGCATATTCCCTGCAGTCGAAAAATATAACTTTGATTATCCGCTGCGTGCTTTTCTCTATGGTTCTTCCATCATACACTATTTTGTCTGAAAACGCAATGAAATACCCCGTGCCTTCTGAAATTGTAAGATTTTTTTAAATTAGTTCTTACATTTCAGGTGCACGGGGTGCTTTCCCTTCTTATCTTAAATTAATCAGTAACTGTTCAGTACCTTCACAGTTATGAACCAAAGTGCCTTCAAAACCACCTTCGGTGATGGCATTTTCTTCTGCTGGTTTTTAATAAAAATGCTGATTTCCAATCTGCTGTCCACGACCGCTTCCACTGTTAAAATACAGTGCGCTTCCGATCGGATTGGATCCTGCAAGTGCTTCCTGCGCTGCCTGATAACAATCACTTCTTGCTCCCTGGCTCAATACAGAAGAAAGGATTCCGCTGGCTACCGGAGAAAACTGCCCACTCTGATAGACAACTTCTGTAATGCTGTTCGGAAACTGACTGCTTCTTACCCGGTTCATAATAACCGCTCCTACGGCAACTTTTCCTGTGTGGCTTTCTCCCCCTGCCTCACACTGAATAATTGCTGCCAAAAGCGCCAGTTCACTGTCAGATGCAGACATGGATGCTCCTGTCTGGCTGACCTGCTGCACAGCCTGTTCTTTTTCTTTCTGCTGTGTCTCATATTCCGCAACACTGAGTGCTGTAGTTTCTTCTATCTGAATATACTCCGCAAACATATAAGCCGAATCTTCCCCACATGACACCTGATACCAGTCTCCCTCCTGGCCCAGAATCTCTACCCGGCTTCCCTGTTTCATACTTCCTATCTGACCGGCATCCATAGACGGCTCTTTGCGTACCCGGAGAGAACTTGCTGTCACAGTTCCCTGACTGCCGTAGGATTCCTCATAAAGATGTTTTGCTTCTTCGCCAAATACAAGAAGGTCTGATTTCACATATCCTTCTACAGATCCTGACGTGATCTTCGTCCAGTCTCCCTGCTGTTCTATCACCTGTGCCGCTGCCCCCTTCGGCAGTACCCCTACACGTTCACTCTCCTTCGAACCTTCCTGACGGATATTGGCATAGTCGGTTACATTCGCAGCTGCTTTCTGCGCCCATTCATCCGTATCGAGAACCGAACTCCCGGAATTATCATCTGTAACTTCTGTGGATGTCTCATCGGCAAGTACCAGTGTTCCTGATCCCGCTGTAACGACCAGCATACCTCCCAGGATCCCTGCTGCTTTCCATAATTTATTCACTTGAATTACCTCCTGTTGATTTCGTTCTTTTTACGATTTGTTACAAATTTGTTACGATTTGTTACGGTGTGATTGTAACAAATTTAACTTTTCTTGTCAACAGGAACATTTCGGTGAATTTCGTGGAATTTTCTGAAAATTTTTAGGGATTGTGGGCTTTGGAGTCGATATTTGAGATGAAATGTAGAATTGCGTAAGGTATATAATGTATTAAAAATATATCAGCATGTGCAATATATGGAAGTTGTTCAAGACGGACGCATTCGGACAATGGTGATTGCTCACTC
>CALLNG010000498.1 GCA_938005345.1 uncultured Clostridia bacterium | reverse complement strand
CGCGGTGAGGGAGAACGGTGAGTACAGCAGTCACTGCCTTTTTGATGGTATCGCAGACAGTGGGGTCTCCGCCGCCCTCCGCCACCACAATTACCCCTTTGACATTGGCGCTTTTTTCCCGCACTACATAGGGTGTGGAAGTGCCGTTTCCGTTTACAATGACAGTTTTTTGTTCAACGCTGCTTTCCTCCTCTCGTTTGGTATCCTGTATATCAGTAGCCAACTCCTGGCTGCCATTGTCATCTAATGTAATCATCACTTTCACTTTTCCAACCCCTTTAATTTGTATCAGTGTTTCTTCTAGTTTTCGTTCCAGTTCCGGCACGCTGGTTTGCTGAAGTTGTGTGTTATTGGAATTGGCGTTTTGTTTTGAGGAACCAAAACCACCCCCTAACACAAGTAGTAAAATGCCAGTTAGCAAAAGCAGCAAAAGACTGGTCAGACCTTTCTTCTGTTGAAAGAGTTTGCGGATGGATTGAAAGTCCATGGTAACACATCCTTTTTTCATTCGGTTGTTTGACCTTGAAGATGGATTTTCTGTAGTGGTATATCAAATTTTTGCGAGATGAGCGTAGGTAAAGTCCGGTCCTGGGATACAATCGTGACAGAGCGGATTTCTCCATTCTCATTGCAGTCCACGTCTACCTGCGGTTGCTCGCCATTTTGTTCTTGAATGGCACGGGCGATGGAATCTTTCAGAGTTTGACGGTATAACGACTGCGCTTGCTTTTGTACCAATGACTCCATTTTTTGACGCGTTTCTTCATTAAGCGGAGGGGCTGTTGGAGCGGCAGGAACTGAGATTCCAAGCTCTCCTGTGCCAAACTGGGCAAATGGTGTAATGATAATGACACCCAAAATCAGCCCAAGTGTAAAACGCAGTGTTTTTTTCAGCGGGCTATCCGGTAGCGCAGTTTGTACAAAGGCACTGAGAAAAATGCAGCCCACAACCAGAATAACGTAATTTTGGATGAACGCCATTGCGTCACCTCCTTTTTTCATTCGTTACAATTATATCATATTGGCTAAAAGCCCCATGGCAATGATAAAAAGTGCGCCGCAGCATAGCACCATAGCCAAAATGATGCTCATGACCCCAGTGATGTCGTTGAGAGCACCGGTTATGCGCTTATCAGCCACGGGAAGCAAAATGACGCTGCATAGCTTGTAGGCAAAAATAATCGCTATCATCTGGATAGCAGGCGCAAGGCAAATATAAAGCAACGCTAAAATACCTGCTGTTCCCGCGGCGGTTTTAATCAGCTTTCCATAGACAATAATGCTTTCCAATGAATCAGAAAGCACCCCGCCAACAAATGGAATAAAGTTTCCTACTGCATATTTTACGGCCTTTCCGCCTACGTTGTCTAGCGCATTGCCTGTGGCGCCGCTCATCATAAGCACGGCGGAAAACACGGTCATCAAAATGCCAAGGCCCCAAAGTACTGCTTTTTTGGCACAGTCATAAAGCGGCTGTAGGGAAAATTCTTCCGACAAATGGTTCACAGCCGTAATGCCTGCTAGCATAAAACCAACTGGCAGCAGCAAATGCTGGACGGTGTTAGCAATGGCATAAATCCCCATAGCACCGCCCGCCGCAGCTGCTGTTTTGCCCACTTCGTTGGCGCTGATTGCCAGCGCGGACATCACAGGGAGGCTCGTATCAATGAAAACACAAAGACTTTCAATGGCTTCCCTCCCAATTTCCGCTACTGAGCGGAAAGCGGAAAACAGCATGATAAACAACACAACATAACTCACATAAAAGGCGCTGTCGAACACCTTTTCCTGTTGCGGTGCGAATTTGCCGATAAAGGCTAGCAGGACCACAATTAAAATAATTTTGCCGGCTTCCGCGATATGGCTGCGTGTCTCGGAAAAAAGAAGGTCCAGAATGGTTTTGAGAATGTGGTTTGCATCAGGGGTTTCGCCTGCTGCAAAATTCATGCTGGACTGTGCAAAGGAAAACGAGGGGTCAAATTCTTGCCGTCCACGCAGTGCTTGGTCAATAGAATATCCGCCTGCCGCATCAAATTGCGCGCTAATCGCGTCATACATTTGGGCGTTTGACGCATTGCTGGCGGCCACTGGGCTGCAAAACAGCAAAATAGCGAGACAGCAGTAAATCATTTGTTTTTTCATGGTTTTCACCTGTTTATTGGATACATTGAATGATAATGGCGTATAGTTCAGAGATGACAGGCATAGAAAGGGCAAGGATTGTCAGCCTGCCACAGAGTTCTATTTTATTGCCCAACGCGCTTTGCCCGGCATCACGGCACATGGAGGCCGCAATGGAACAAATACAGGCAATGCCAGCGGTTTTGACCACAATTTCTACATATTTGCCGTCAATGCCGCAGCTGGCTGCCATGCGGCGAACGGCATCAATCATGGCAGCCAACTGCGGCGTGATACCTAGCAGGACAAGTGCACCACCTGTAAGTAAAGCAAGTAGGGCATATTCTGGTTTAAATTGTTTTAAAATTGTGCAAACAATGGTAGTTGTCAGCGCAATGCCGATGAGTTGGAAGAGGGACATGACAATAAGCCACCTCACAATCCAAACAGCGATTTGATGGTATCAAACAGATTGCGGACTTGCTGTAGCACCATCAGCATAACAACAATAAGGCCGGCTAGTGTGGTAAGCAGCGCCTGGTCTTCCCGGCCGGAACGGGTAAGCAGCAGGCTAATGACAGCAACTGTAATGCCGATAGCGGCAATTTGAAACACTAAATCAATTCCCATGACGCTTCTCCTTATGTATAGTTATAACAGAATCAATACAACAAAAATGCCGCCGAACACACCCAATCCCCGTGCCAGCTTCATATTAGAAGAGGCGACGGTACGCGCGTTTTCCAGTTGTTGCTCCAGCTGCGTTCGGCACAGGGAAAGTTGATTGATTTGAGAAGACGTGTCGCTTTCTCCAAGCATTTGGCCCAGTTGCCGCAAAATTTCCTTGTCTTCTTTCAGCAGTGCTGTACATTCCAGCAGCGTCCGGTTCCACGCTTTTTCCGGCGTCTTTTGCAGATATTTACTGGCGCATAGGCGCGAAAAGAAAAGTCCCGCCTCGCTATCTTCCTGGGCCAATTCTTCATATAGTTCCCGGACAGGAGCTGCAGTAAAGGCAATGGTGTTTTGCATGGTAACGACTGCGCTGATAAAAGATTGCAATATACCGCAGCGTTTTTTCAGTTTGCCGGCATAATAGTTGCCAAACAAAAAGCCGCAGACGACAATAAATAGGCCACCAACTATCTTTAGTTCCATAACCAGTTCCTCCTTACTGTTCCTTTGTGTAGATAATTTGTTTGATGCGTGAGCTGCCAGACGATTTTTGCAAAACGATGACATACTCAAAGAGCGGCAGCATGGATTTGAGATGTGGATGCCTCTGCAAATCCTCCATTCCAGCTCCATGAACGGTAGCAATGGTATGAACACCAGCACAGGAGGCGAGACGCAAAGCGTGGGCATCCTCCGCACTGCCGATTTCATCCGTTATGACGCAGTCTACTCCCATAGAGCGGATCATTAGTCCCATGGCGGTTGCTTTGGGACAACTGTCCATTACCACGCTTCGTAGGCCGATATCGTTTTGCGCAACACCTTTGTAAACAGCTGCAATTTCTCCACGCTCATCGGCAATGCCCACTTTATAAGAGGCACCCAAAATACGGGCAATGTCGCGCAGCAGCGTTGTTTTTCCACCGCCTGGGGGAGAAACGAGAATGGTATTGTGTAGTGTACCACCGCTGCATATGTGCTGCATAACACCATCCGCACAGCCAATGGCTTGATGCGCAATCCGGATATTGATGGCAGAAATGTTTTTTAGAAATGTGACTTCGCCGCAATGTAGTGTGGCACTGCCGCAAATACCAGCCCTGTGGCCGCCTGGTAGAGAAAGAAATCCCTGGCGGATATCCTCTTCTTTTGCATAGACGGAATTTTCACAGAGCTGGCGGAAAATGGCTGCTATTTGTTGCACTGTAACAAACGCCGCATCCGTTGCCGAATCTGTAAATGTGCCGCAAGAGGTGAGAAACATACCTCCCGCCTTTCGGTAGAGCATGATGGGACGCTGTGCCAGGAGGCGTATTTCCTCCAGTTCTGCCCAATCTTTGGCAGACAGCGCTCCTAATGCCTGCGCTAGGCTGCTTGGAAAACAGTCTAGCAAATGGGCAATGCCAGGTGGTAGTTCCGTTTGATTTGTCATAGGCAAAACTCCTTACAAAGCCGTACGAATGGGTTCGTGCGGTTTACTATATATTTGTATTAGGTGTTGTCCCAGTTTATGACAAATTTGTGGGGAAATTTAAAATGGAATTAGTAGTTCCGATTTTGCCTATTGTTTTTTTGCCTATTGCCTATTGTCTATTGAAAGGGATGAGAATATAATTAGACTGTAGTTAATAGGAAGGAGTTGATTTAATTATGCAAAAATGGAAGAAAATATGCAGCGTAGCGATGTGCGCCGTGATGTGGGCGGCATGCCTACCGTCCATGGCGCAAGAATCAGCGGTGACAAACCTAGAAAGTAGAGAATCCATTCGAGCATCATTGGGCGCAGATCTTGCGGAGTCGGTGGAAAGTGGATTGGTTGCCTATTTGAAGCTGGACGAAACAGTTACAGATGAAAAGGGGGAGGGGAATCAGCCGTCTTTAATTGGCAATGCCAGTTATGAAGACGGGATTCAAGGAAAGGCGTTGCGTTTTGACGGCGGACGGGGATCGGAAGACCGTATTGAGCTAACTGGACGGGATGATTTAAAATTTCAAAATGGGGATGCATTCTCCGTGGGCTTTTGGTATAAAGCAGACGCACCATTTGGTGACAGCAATATCATTGGAAGCAAAAGTTGGGCGGACGCGCGCAATCACGGTTGGAATGTTTACATGAACAACAATTTAATTGGTTTTTCTCCAATTAGCCGGACAATAGAGGGAGACGCACGTTATACCGACACCACACTATGGGATGGGCAATGGGTCTATGTAGCGGTGACACGGACGGAAGACGGGACGAATACCATGTACATCAACGGCAAGAGGGTGAGCCCGGAAGTTCGCAGCACATCGTCCAATTCGCAGCAGGCGCAAGACGGTGTGGTATGTATCGGTGCGGATTATACCACCAAGTATGGACCGGGAAATTCTTTGTGTTTGGATGAAGTAAAAATTTGGAACCGTGCACTGAGTGCGGAGGAAGTGGCCTATGTTTATGGCGCAACGCCGGAAATTGAATCTTTGTGTATAGAAGGGCCGGAAAAAGCGGCAGTAGGAGAAACAGGGCTCATCGTAGATTTGACTGCGAAAGTCATAAAGAAGCAACTGGGCGAAGTAGCGCCGGTGGAGCCGGTCGCCTGGGAAGTGACCAGTGGGAATGCGGAAATTACGCCAAACGGCGCTGCCGCAAAACTGTCTATTCCAATGGGCACTGCTGCCGGTACCCAGATATGCGTGACTGCAAAGATAGGTGGGCATTCTGCAGATTATACGCTTACCGTGGAGGGCGAGGTAGTGCCAGACCGTTTGACGATAACAGGAGAAACGGAAATTGTAAAAACGGGAGAAACCATGCAAAAGGCCTACACGGCAAAGCTGACGGATGAAAATGGGGCGGAAGCGGCGGTGGACGACCCAAACCAAATTCAGTGGACGTTAGACGCGGCTGCTGGAATCAAAATGAGCGGTAACGCAACAGGAAAAAACGTTACAGTAGAAATTTCAAGCAATACGTTGGTAGGTAAAGGTTTTACGTTGAGCGCAACTTACCAGACATTCCAAGGCGAATTAA
>CALLNG010000497.1 GCA_938005345.1 uncultured Clostridia bacterium | reverse complement strand
AATAACTTTCTATAGAATTTTTAGTAACAGATGCATTTTTTATGTTATCTAAAAAGCGAAGAAATTTGACTTAATACCTTGGTTTTTTCTTCGCTTTTTATTGTAATCTTATTGCGCCCTTAAAGTTACAAGTTAGCTACGTTAATACATCCTGGTTGCCATTTAGGTTAATATTTCCAACATTTTCACAGATACGTTCCATATACTCCAATTCCTTAAGTATAAAAAGTATCGGATTTTTCCCAATCATCTTTGCCGTATTCAGCAATGACCTAGTGGACGCACCTCTTCACATCGGGTAATAACGTTTGCCTGTGCGCGCTTTTTCGCAATTAATACTGTATTCATAATATTGCGGATATCGCCTGGAAGGATAATGATTGTCAAAATCACAAAGATATTCCTCCATTTTTCCATAATGTCTGGTAAGGAAAGAGAAATCTCTGGTACACCTAAAATATCAAGTAAGATAAAATATAGGGTGATGTCCCGGTCATTAAAACCTGTTGCGTTCCAAGCCATATAGAGAGGATTGTGGGAAGAAATACGATTATCAATTGAAATAAACCTATTTTTGCCTTCATCTGTTCTATAAAATGTCATATAATCTCCAAGCCAATTTTTATACACCGACGTTCATTATCATATGAAAGGAAACTTTTCATGCGAAATTCAATACGGCTTTTCAACCCATAAACATAATTTCTCGCATATAGGCACAAACTTTTTCAAAGTTTTTAACTAGTTCTCCCTATAGGATGACATCTTTTGTTACCCTCACTAAATTATGTAATACATTCTCTTTAATTTTCCATCACCACTAATACAATTATTATATCTCGATACTAAAAAATTGTTGACTTTTGTCCGTTTTCGGATTATAATAGTAATAGTCCGATTTCGGATGAAATGGAGGCGCCTATGAAAAAAAATACTACCGATCCGCTTGCAGCATTCAATCAACTGTATAAAGCAATGGATGAAATTTACCATTTATATGCCAAACGGCAAGGTATTTCAGACACGACATTATGGCTGATGTACTCGCTTTATGAAAGTGATGGGATTTATACACAGAAGGAACTTTGTTCTGCTTGGCATTATCCTCCTCAAACAATCAATTCCTCTTTAAAAAACCTTGAAAAACAAGGACTAATTGTACTAAATGCTATTCCAGGAAATCACAAAAACAAGTTGGTTGTTTTAACAGAGAAGGGAAAACAAATGACACAAAGAATTATATTCCCTTTGATATCGGCTGAACAAAGAACGTTTCAAGGCTTTGAAAAGAAAGAAAGAGAATCCTTATTGTCTCTCACAGATAAATATGTAGAACTTTTGCAAAAAGAAATTAACTAAATCGAGGTAACTGTTAAAAATGTGTATAAAAACGTACGAAAATCTGTTTTTCTGCCAGAAATGGCGCTCAGAAACGTCCGGTTATGATATTAATCGGGCGTACTTTTTAGCATATTGAGTTCTAAATCAAAAGTATATCTATTTATTTTACAGACAAATTGAAAAGCATATTAGAAAGGACGAAACTACATATATGAATTCAACTGCATTATTTTCAAAAACACCACCGCTTAAACTATTTTTACTGGCTTCTATTCCCGGAGCTATTAGTATGCTGGCTTCAGCATTATACCAAACACTGGACGGTATATTTGTGGGCCAATTTTTAGGCGCGACAGCTTTTGCAGCAATTAATCTTGCCATGCCTTTTGTTATTATTAACTTTTCACTGGCAGACTTAATTGGTGTTGGATCCGCTGTCCCCATTTCCATCTGTCTTGGCAAAAAACAGGCGCAGGATGCGAACAACATTTTCACATGTGCGTGTTTAATGATTATTTTAGCAGGCGTGTTTATCGGCAGTATATTATTTGTAACAGCTCCACTATTGATCCGATTTATGGGAGCTGAAGGAGAATTTGCCAAATTGGCGGTACAATATCTGAGAGTCTATGCTCTTTGTTCTCCTGTTACTACAATTATTTTTGCTGCAGACAATTATCTTCGAATTTGTGGATATATACGCGGCAGCATGTTTTTAAATATCCTGATGTCTGTTTTAAGTGCTATTTTAGAATTTCTCTTTCTTGGCGTATTTCGGTGGGGTGTCTGGGCAGCGGCGTTGGCGACGTGTTCCGGAATGCTCATTTGTGCTATAATTGCTTTTATTCCCTTTTTTCGGAAAAAGGCGTTGCTTTGCTTTTGCAAGCCTCATTTTAAAAGTAAAATGGTCAGGCAAATCGTCACTTGTGGGAGCCCTAACTTTTTGAATAACATTGCTGGCAGAATCACTTCCATTTTAATGAATGCCATTCTCGTACGGATAGGTGGTGAAACAGCTGTTTCTGTGTATGGCATTTTAATGTTTGCTGAAGGATTTATCCAACCGCTTTTGTATGGCATGTGTGACTCTCTCCAGCCAGCGGTTGGCTATAATTGGGGCGCCCAAAAATTCTCAAGAGTGCGGGCGATAGAACGATGCTGTTTCATTGCTAGCGGGTGTATCTCCCTGCTAGCAGTATTTGTAATTGCCTTTCTGCCAGAACAAATCACAAAATTATTTATGGCAAATGCAGGAAATGATATTTTGAACATGTCTATTGGCGCATTACAGCTTTTCAGTCTGACCTATATTACAAGGTGGTTTTCTTTTGCGACACAAAGTTACCTGTTGGCGATCGAAAAGCCCCTGCCAGCCTCTATTATATCGGTATCAACAACGTTGCTATTCCCTGTCATTTTGGTAGGGGTGCTATGGCCATTGGGATTAACGGGTATTTGGTTGAATTTTGCTGGAACCGCTCTGCTCGCCGCGATTCTGTCGTTCATCATTCTTCGAAAACTGCGCCATGCACTACATAGACCAGACATTGCAACATCATAACAAATAAAATGTTACGTAAAAGGAGGTCTAAGGTATGAATGTCATTACAATTAGCCGGGAATTTGGCAGTGGAGGCCGGGAGGTCGGCAAACGGCTTGCTGATACGCTAGGTTATACCTATTTCGACCGAGAAATTGAGATCGGTATTGCAACACGGATGAATATGGATATACATTATATCACCCATGCACTGAACCATGGAGCGTTTATCAATCTTCCGCTTCACTTTGGAAAGACTTTTGCAAGTCCCTATATGATTAAACAGCAGGTGGATCTCCTCGTCGAAAAACAACGCTTACTCAAAGAAATTGCTTCTTCCTCTAACTGCGTCATAGTAGGACGTGCAGCAGATGCAATTTTGTCTGAATACAGTCCCTTCAAAATTTTTGTGTATGCAGATATGGCCTATAAAATTAAGCGCTGCCAAGGATATGCAGAGGTGGAAGAAAACTTGCCTTCTCGCGAAATGGAAAAAGCCATCAAAAAAATTGATTCCAAACGTTCCCAGTATCATAGGATGCATTCAGATGTGGGTTGGGGAATTAAAGAACAATACCATCTCTGTATTAATACAACGGGTCTAGAAATCAAAAAAATGATTCCGTCTATTGCAGAATATACCCGCCGCTGGTTTGAAACAAACGGTTAACTATGTAAGAATTATTTTATATATCCAAGGCGATTGAAATAGAATTTTAAAACAAATTCTGTGCCTGTCTTTTCCTAAACAAAGAGCGAAAGCACTTTGTGCTTTCGCTCTTTGTTTGTTATCTTTTTCATGTGCATATCGATTAGTTTTACTGTATCATTCTACTACGCGTAATAATATATCAAAGAAAGCAGCATCATAAATATAAAGTGCCAATCTATTGTTGTTGCTGCAATTTAATTACAACAACCGTCATATCTCCCCCAGAGTTTGTTACATTGCTATTGTAAGTGAACGTCAGTTGTGTTGGTGTCTGAGTCTTAATAATCATGCTAGTCGATCCAGCGGCGCTGCTACGGGAACTTGTCATAAAATAAATGCTTAGTTCTAAATGTGGGCTTCCTTCATAGGACGGTGTAACTTGTATATATCCTGCGTCACTGAGTAACACAGATACATTACACGATACAAAATATGCACCAGGCTGTAAATTGATACGTGTTGAATCTGTCAACGTAATTTGCCCTGTAGTATCCGCAACGACAGTTCCCATAGGCATCAATGCTGCATTTTCAAATCGTGCCATATAATTTGCAAACGATGCGTAGGAATCTTCTGTGATTCCACCAGTTTCTCCACGTGGTATAGAAAAGTTGAGTTGAACGCCTTCTGCTGTTGGTATTGCAATTACATTGGCTGGTGTGCCTGGTTCTACTGTTTCTGTTGTTCCAACTGTAACTGTTGGAATGGGACCTGTCGCTCCAGTGGGGCCTGTTGCTCCGGTAGGGCCTGTTGGACCTAATGAACCGGTTGATCCGGTTACTCCTGTGGCGCCGGTCGAACCTGTCGGACCTGTTATGCCAATTGGACCTGTTGATCCTGCGGGTCCTGTCGGGCCTGTTACACCGGTTGATCCCGTTGGGCCTGTAGGCCCGGTAGGCCCAGTTGCTCCTGTTGAACCGGGAGGGCCAATTGGTCCTGTCGGGCCAGTTATACCCGTTTTCCCCACTTCCGGACAACAGCATCTACAATAGTGATAGTTCTCATTAGGCGTTACATAAGAAAAATATGACATATTTTTTTCCTCCTCTAATTTTCATCAAAAGCTCTCTTCTTTGTATTTTATTCTGTGCTGCTCAGGATGGGAACTAATTTCCTAGCTTTTCAACAGATTTCACTAAGTGTTCAAATGATAAGTCATAATGCAACAGATTTATTTCCACTTTTTTATTTCTTATAGAAAAAGGCTTGACAAAATGATAGACTTTTTATATAATAATATATGAACAATAATTCATATGAAAGAACGTGATACTATGTCAGAAACAAATGATGTTGCGCGCTGTGAATATATACATGCGCATGACGACATTATCTCACAGGTTAATCAAAATATGCCAGACGATGAGATTTTATACGACCTTGCCGAATTATTTAAAATTTTCGGTGACTCTACTAGAATTAAAATTCTTTATGTTTTGTTTGAGTCCGAAATGTGTGTCTGCGATATTGCACAGTTGTTAAACATGACACAATCTGCCATTTCTCATCAACTTCGTGCACTTAAACAAAGCAAGTTGGTCAAATACCGCCGGGAAGGAAAAACGGTTTTCTACTCTCTTGCAGATGATCATGTCCATACTATAATCAATCAAGGTATGGAACATTTAGCGGAATAGCTTAAACTAATAAAAGGAGGAAATTATAATGAAAAAGAGATACCAATTAATGGATTTGGACTGTGCCAACTGCGCTGCTAAACTGGAGGATGCCATTAAAAAGATTGACGGAGTCCATGACGCAACAGTTAGTTTTATGGCCCAAAAATTAACATTGGATGCGGATGATGAACAATTTGATGAAATCATAAAAAAAGTTGTTAAGATCTGCCGAAAAGTAGAACCAGATTGTACAATCGTTTTATAATCCTTATTTGGATAATATAAGCAGAAATGGTGGTGTTTCTATGAATCATAAACAAAAACTTGTGCTAATACGAATCGTAGCAAGCGCTGTCCTTTTATTGGCCGCTGCTTGTATTCCAGCGCAAGGTATGTGGCGGTTGGCACTATTTCTTATTCCCTATGTCATCATTGGCTGGGATGTGGTATGGCGTGCTTTACGGAACATCTTGCACGGTCAAGTATTTGACGAAAATTTTCTAATGGGCATTGCTACTATTGGCGCCTTTTTTCTTGGTGAATATGCAGAAGGCGTAGCTGTAATGTTATTTTATCAAGTCGGTGAACTTTTT
>CALLNG010000496.1 GCA_938005345.1 uncultured Clostridia bacterium | reverse complement strand
GGATCATTATATCTTGACAGACAGTTTGTATTATGTAGAGGTGTATTCCAATTCTGGTTATGATCCCGATACGCCGTATACATTGCTTGCTGGTTCAGCAGCCATTTCCAGCGGCCCGGGCAGATTGTCCAACACCGCACTAAATATTGTAGATGCAACAATCAGCAAAAACATGTATCAAGTGGACAGTGAAAATTTCGCGTCCCAGGGACCGGAAATCACCCTGGAAACAACGGATTCCGGAGAAGTCGGGCTGGATAGCACCTATAGGGTTTATAGCGGGTCAGGTACAATCACGGCAAGTAAACGGTATGTGGATTTTGTCACACCGCAAACAATTCCGAAAGGGGCGCACGTGACAGCAGTTGTTGTTCCGCCAGCGGGAAAAGAATATAGTGTGTTTCAGACGGATATAGATTGGAGCGCTTCATTGGCTAGCAGCAGTGGGGTGGAGTACTATAACAATCCAAATCAAATCAGTTCCAGCAGCTTCATTGCGCCAGCTACACAAGCGTACCATTTTAGAGTCAATGGATTTGAAGGATCTAACGACCCGGTAAATCCCTTCCAGGTCTATGTGTATGTTACAACAGATCCAGACGCCTATGAGGCCAATCAGTGGATAATGGATGCGCTGTATACCAATAAAACGATTCCAATTGGGACAAAGGGAGGCGCAACGGATGGATTTGATGCAAGCTTGGATACTTATGTAGACATTGATACCTATCCAATAAAAGCGAATGCAGGCGATAAGATTACCGTCTGCCTGGAATTTGACGACAGCAGTGTGTCCTCTTCCGGCTTTAACGTAGGCTTCTACTCCAACTATTTTATATCGGACCGGACACAAAATCCCGATGGAAGCGGCATTGATTTTAAGCTGAATTATGAAAGAAGCGACCGTTCCAATCCGCAGGTGATAAAGACGGGAATAAACACCTGTGTTGCAACCTGGATCGTGCCGCAGGATGCAGACGAACAATGTTTTATTGCCGTGCAGAAAAAACAGAAAACTCCGAATATGGGAAGCAAACTGGATTATCATATGACTGTCACAAAAGTCAGTGCAAGCGAGATGCAGGCGGACCCATATGAAAGCGGGAACGGATACCAAAATGATTTTATAGATTATGGAGGCGGCCTTGGCAAACCGGGAGAAATGACAAATGGTGCTGGCAGCGGGGCGATTGACAACCAGTTGGATGTGGATTGGTTTGCTTATACGGCAGTGCGCACAGGAAACGCAACCGTTACAATGGACGGGTTAGCTGATTTAGCGGTCTGTCAAAACGATATTGTCTACACCGTGACGGGGAAAACGGCTCAAATCTACATGCAAAAGGGGAAAACATATTATTTTGGCGCCTATGTGAAAGATGGGATGTACAATAGCGGAATGATCCAAAACCCCAATTATACGATACGAGTGGCAGACCAACCTGTCTTTGACGGGCCGGTACTGCACTTGGACGAGGAATGTTGCGGTTGTGAGGAAATCTATTTCACACAAGAGGAAACCTATGTTCATCTCGACAAAGCGATTCCTGCGGACAAAATTGTTGTCGTTGCATTTATTCACAGCTATAAGCTGCCAAACGGAGAGTTTGCCCCGCTTACGTCAAAAGCGGATGAAAACATTGAGACAATAAAAATGTATGATGAAAGCGGGAATGAAGTACCGCTGCAAGGCGGATGGTATGGAGATACCCGTATGTCGTATTTTAAGGTGCAGGAACCAGGATACTATAAGATCCGCATAAAATTTATCAACAATGAAGAGAAAAAAGTAGAGCCGCATCAAGCCTATATCAGCGCCTATACGACGGATTACATAACGGATGAACAGGAATTGGTGAAATATGACGCCTTGGAACAGAATTTAGGCAGCGCCAATAACTATCTGATCTTTAACGCACCAGAGCACCTGGAAACAGCTAACCAGCTTGGCGACAATTGGCGGTATCTGGAAAAAATGCCAGTGAGCGGCAATGCCAATATTTATTGGGAAAAACTAAATAAGTATACCAAGACAATGAAATATGGGATGTTGCTGCACAACCCAACAGACGACACCGTCAACGTCACCATCCATAAAAAGAGTGCATATACCGATGCAGATGAAGTAGGCTCATATCGGGCGCTGCTTCAGATTTGGGATGATTATTATGCGGGCTACATGACGCCTGATTTGACCAGCATCAGCCCGCAGCAAAACCAATTGACTTTGGCCCCGCACAGCTCGGAGTGGATCTATCTCAAGGATATTCCCTATCAATCGCCATGGACAATATTCAATGGTATCATTAATTTGACGGTGCAGGGAGGGAAAACGCTGGACTGCTATGCGTTCATGATGGAGACCGAAGCCAGCCGCAGCAGAATAGAAGACGATTTTAACCTATACAACCGTTTTGGCAGCAATTATACGGCCAATTACACGAGTTATGTGAGGGCGGATGGAGGGTACGGCGGCATTGGCGGCACCGCAAACGGCCCCATGCTGGTCAATGACAATTTGGATTTGTCCGGAAGAGACTGGTATAAACTATTGCTGACCGGCAACGATGCGCCGTATCTCAATGCCGGAGAGTTGATGCCGCTGTATTATGACGGAGTG
>CALLNG010000495.1 GCA_938005345.1 uncultured Clostridia bacterium | reverse complement strand
CATTCTTCGACCGGGATATCGTTCTTTACAAGAAGGAAACCTAAGGGATTCCTGTATCTATTTGAAAACAGTGCAAGCGAGTCAAGATGGAACATTCAGTGTAAGTGCGGCGCTGCCGGGAACTGGAGAGTATCCAATGATATTGACAGCGCAGGGCACACAGTACCGGGATATCCTATTTTGGCAGGAGGGAGCGGCGGCACAAACCATATATATTGCGCCAAATGGCAGCGACGAAGAGGGATTTGGTACAGAAGCAGCTCCCTTTGCCAGTTTTAACAAGGCATTGCAAGCGGCGCAGTCAAGACTAGAGTGGGCAGATGTAGATATTGTTTTTTGCGGCGGCACATATGCCATGCAGGAACCTTGTGTTGTCCTCGCAGAGCAAGGAGGCCAAAATGGTCATCATTTAAGGATTCGTGCAGAGGAAGGAAAAGACGTTCAGCTACAGTTTACCCGTACAATTACAGGTTGGGAAAAGTGTGGAGATGGAGTTTGGTGCGCTCCGTTGCCGCAAGGAGCAGACCCAGATTCAATCTATGAAAACGGCGTACTTGCGGTGCCGGCTCGCAGTCCGAACAGGAAGGAACAAGAAAACCAATATGTTCACAGTGCTGCGATGGACCATGCAAAGCCAAATGAAGTATTCTATATGGAAGCGGGACAATTTCCGCAGATAATGGATACCAGGACGCTAGAAGTATTTCTCTGGCCGGGCGGGATAAACGGACATTATAACTGGTCCACACAGTTGATCGCGGTTGAAGCATATGATGCGGATACGGGACGTGTGGAATTGGCGCGTAAGCAACCTATGAAATTGGAGTAGGCTCCCGGTATTATCTGCAGGGCGCAATGGAATTTTTGGATGCACCGGGTGAATTTTATGCCGACACAACGGCCGGAAAATTGTATTATCGGCCCTATGACAGTGCATCGCTTGAAGCAGGGATTGCAATACCAATTCAAGCAGACGCTTTCCGACTGGAAGGGACAGAGAAAAGGCCTATTGAAAATGTGACGGTGGAAGGATTGTCTATATCTGGAGTGGATTCGCCTGGATGTGGCATTCGGCTGATTCATGCAGCGGGTTGTACCATAGATTCCTGTCAAATCGGAAATATAGGATACCGCGGAATTACAGTGGAAGGGGTCTCCAGGAAAAATACAGTTATCCGAAATCATGTTGCCGGAACTGGAAGCGATGGTATTGCCGTCACAGGAAAAACCTACATTCCAGAAAAAGTCTCTTACGGCAACCAGATTGAAAACAATCTAGTTGAACAGGTTGGATGGTGTGACGGGAATGCTGGTGGTATCCGTATTTATGACAGTGCAGAAAATGTGATACGTCACAACCGCGTGAACGGTTCACCGCGTTATGGCATCCACCTTAAGGGCATTCCGCGCAGCCGCTTGCTGGGAAATACCTATGAAGGGGTGTACGTCACAGAGGATAATTTCCGTGACTATCAAAAAACCAAAGATAATCTCATCGAGGCCAATGATATATCCAATGTGGTGCAGGATTCTCAAGACTGCGGCGCGATTGCCACTTGGGGAGTGAACACGGGAAATATCATTCGTGGCAACTGGATTCATGATTGTATGATAGATCCCATAACAATATTGCCGGAACGGACTTTTGTATTTGGCATTTATATGGATGAAGATTCCGACGGCGTATTGGTAGAAAACAATATCATTTCCAATATGAATGCATCCGGTGGTGCACAGGTTATGGGACTGATTTATCCACGCGGAACAGGAATTATCATACAAAACAATTTGATGGTGCAAAACGGCAGCAATAGTGTTTTTGTTTATAACGACACCTATGATACGTCCGGAGGCATTTATGGCTGTGGACAGCTCGTTTTTCGCCATAATGTAGCAGTCAACTGCGGCACGTGCCTCTATACATTTCAAGACAAATGGACCCCCGATAAAATCCTACAGGCAGATGAAAATCTGTTTTGGCAAGAAGGCGGGCAACCATCGGTCAGCAGCAGTAATCCGTTGTTAGAGAGTTGGCAAAACTGGAAAGAACTGGGGTTTGACAATAAGAGTGTCTGGTCACAGCTAACATTTTTAGAGGGAGTAGATAACTATCGCCCCGATACACAGGGGAAATTACTGCTGGAGAAGATGGGAATCCATCTTTGGAGTCATAGAGAAATGGGTCTGGAGAAAGATTTCCCCTTTACAAAGGAAGGCCTTGATTTGCAGCATTTATTTATTAGAACTGGAGAAACAGTAGACGGGCCGGGTCGGAATTTACTGGTAGGAGAACATGCCGGGATAGAAATTAGCTGGCGAGATATTGGTGGATTTTTACATAGCATTCCTGTGCAGCAAGCGCAGATAAACAGTAATAATCCGGAGATTGCTGCGGTAGAAAACGGAATTTTGCGGGCAAAACGACCGGGTAGCACATATCTCAACATTTCTTGTGAGATTGGGGGACAACGGTATACAACATCTTATCAGGTGGTAGTACAAGAAGAGGTGGAGCTGGGATTTGAGACGGAACAAGACGGACAGCCAACGAACCTACAGGCAGGAAATAAAATATGCGCCTATGCGCAGCTTGACAGTGGCATATTGGTGCTGGCAATATATCGCGGAAATGAATTGATGTCGGTAGCAATCCGGGATTTGAGCCAGCAGGGGGCGGGAACGACAGAAAAAGTAACAGTGCCGCAGGGAGCGACGCGTGCATTGGCAATGATTTGGAATACAATGGACGATATGAGGCCGGTATGTTCTCCGGCAGTTCTTGAAGAGTAAAGGGGGAGGGCAGTATGTATGATACGGTGGTGCTGGGTGGAACCTACGCGGCAGTCGGGTTTTGCAGCGCAAGCCAAAGAAAAAACCTTATCATCAGCGATTCTATCTATTTGGAGGATTATTCTCCTGCGTTCCGGTTTGCACCGGTTAGCTGGCAAACAGACGCTGGAAGGGAATGGATGGAGCTGCTTCCGCAGCATGCGGGAATTGTCAGCTTAGGTGAAGCAGCTCAGCTGGTTTACCGCCGGGCACAAGAGAGAAATTGGGACATACTGTACCAGACATTTGTCAGAGAAATCATTCCAGAGCAAAACGGCTATGTGGTCAGTATACAAAATTGGGACGGCACTAGGAATATTCCTTGCCGCCGCGTGTTGGATACCAGGCCAGTGGGAGGAATTGTGAAAAAGGCCTATCATTGTCTGGTAGAGCATGCGCCGGAAATAGGAGAGTATGAAACATTTTCTATTTTACGTGCCTATTGGAAAGGCCAATACATATTGCGTGTTCCACTGGCGCCAGAAGACACCATGCAGCAAGCACGGCAAAAAGTGAGATCCCTTTTGGAACAACAACTACAAGGTACAAAATTAATTTTAATGGGGTTGACATTTGACCAACAAGTGGAACCGCGATCCGGCGCGCTTCCATCATGTAATTTTGATAATCTGATAGAGAGTTATGAACGGGGCTATCAGTTAGGAGGTGCCAAATGAAGCTGCTGGAAAGAGTGGACGGCATGCACAGAGAGTCGGAAAGTACGCCTGATTTTTTGCAAATGTATGATATCATCGTTTGTGGCGCAGGGACAGCGGGCATCATTGCGGCGCTGACGGCGGCGCGGATGAAATTGCGCGTGCTTTGTATTGAAACGGGAACCTTTCCGGGTGGAATGGGAACTGGAATCGTAATGGGATATTATCATGGAGATCACCTGAACGGGCAGTGTAAAGCTTTGGATGAGGAGGCTATTCAGTTATCGGATCAAATTTGCTGCCGGAAAAAAGCATGGTGTGAGGGCATTCATGCGGAAGCAAAAAAATTGGTGTATGAAGCGGCTTATGAAAAAGCAGGCGGCATACTTTGGTATGAAAGTATAACATGTGGAGTATGGGCGCAGGAGGGGTGTATTCAGGGGTTGCGTATCTTGACAGACGGTATGCTTCAGGATATCGCCTGCCGGATGGTAATCGATGCAACATCAGAAGCAAACATCTGCCGGTTGGCTGGACTTCCAGTCCATATGGGCCGAAAAAGTGACGGCCAAGCACAGGCATTTTCAGCAGTATGTCTGGTCATGAACGAAGAGGGAGAATTAGAACATGTATACCGGGACAATGGATTTTTATCCAATGGCGATATGTTTCAGGTCTCTTCTGCTGTAACCCAGTCCTTTGCACAAAGCGATGCCCAAGGGGCATACAGCAAAAGCTGCCGGAATCAAATGTTGCTATGCGGAGCACTTGTGGGAAAACGGGAAGGGCTGCACGGAACAGGGCTGGCGGCTATGACAGGAGAAATGCTTTTTGGAGAAAAAACAGTGCCGCAGCCGATATTTACGATGTCAGGCCCGTATGATACCCATTTATATGATGCTGCATTTGAATCGGCACTGGTCAATGATTTTTTGCTGCGGGGGCTACGTGACAAAGTACTGACGGCACAGGTGCCTTATGGAGCGCTTATTGCACAGGGAGTTCAAGGGTTGCTTATGGTGGGGCTTAGTATGGATATTGAACACGATGCACTGCCGCCAGTACGTCTGAAAAAGAACGCGATGCGCAGTGGAGAAGCCGCGGCGGTTGCGGCGGGCCTAGCGGTAAAGCTGGGGAAATACCCAGAGGAGTGTTATGAAAGCGTCAGAAATGAGATGTTGCGTCGTGGCCTGCTGCAAGATAGCATACAAACAATGCAGTGGCGTGATATAAAAATGCCGCCGATACCAGAATTAAAGAAGTATTCTAATGCACAGGCGGTCTATTTAATTGGGAAACAAAACCGTGGAGAAGATACCGACTGGTTACTTCCTTATTTAGAAGAAAAAGAAGATTATAGCCTATTTTGTTATGCACTGGAAGCTTTAATAGAAAGTAGTTTGCGGGGAGATGCCAAAGCGGCGGAAGCCGTATTAGAACTGGTGGATGACGAAGCGTTTTCACGTCAGCTAGAGCTCAATGGATACCAGCGGAAAACAGTACTGGAACGCAGTGGTGTGTTGCGAACATACGTACATAGGAAGCTGGGTAAAAC
>CALLNG010000494.1 GCA_938005345.1 uncultured Clostridia bacterium | reverse complement strand
TTTGTTGAGTTGGTACGGCCCTTATACCAACAGCGGGGTGTTTCGACCATTTTAGTCGTGGGCAGCTCTGGTACCTATTTTCATGTTGCGGATACCGTAGTACAAATGGACTGTTACCAGTTGAAGGAAATCACAGCACAAGCTAAGGAAGTAGCAGGAGAGGCACCGGCCTATTTGCGCGCCAATTCAGATCAGATGCTGACTATGCGTACACCACGGCACTTGGGGCGGGGGTCACTTCCCACAAGTGAACGCGGCACCAAAATCAAAACAGCGGGACGAGATACGCTGACCATCAATAAAGAAACAGTGGATTTGCGCTATTTAGAGCAGCTCACGGACGGGGAGCAGACAGCAGCAATTGGGTATATCCTTGTATGGATGGAAGAACACGCCACCGGAAAACCATTGGCACAAGCGGTAGATGCTGCGATGGAAAAATTGCAGCGCGGTGGAATTTTAGCTGTAATTTCGGGAAATTATTGTCCACAGTTTTTGACCATGCCGCGCAAACAAGAGGTATTTGGCGCGTTGTGCCGTCTGCGGCATCTGTCAGTGATGATGCAGTAAAAAGCACCGTTTTACTGATTTTGTGGCAAAGTGGATTTCCGCCGGGAAATCAGGAAAGTTCCCTGTTTAGAAACGAAACGATAGCAGTTTGCAGAAAGCGGCTGTGCGGCTGGCGGCACGGAAACAGCAGGAGAGACTTGACAAGTTTCGCGAACTGCGATACAATAGAAGAAAATGTGATGATAGTTGCGGAGGCTCCGTTATGTTAAAACATTATTTGACCATCTACGTAGACGGAAAAAAACAGGAAACCATTTGTTTGAATAACCTGGAATCGTTTTACAACGGGCGTATCAGCATTGGGCGGCTGGAGTCAAACGATATTGTATTAGCGTATCCCATTGTTTCCCGGACACATGCTTTTATAGAAGTACAAGGGAACAAATTAGAATTAGTTGACAACGGTAGTTTAAATAAATTGCGGGTGGGTGGGAATATTTGCCAGCGTATCCGTTTAGCAAATGGAATGAAGGTGCTGATTGGCACAAGCCCGCGGGCGGTAGGAGCCATTGTGCTGCAATATAATGTAGTAGACGATGCGCCGCCTCCGGTAACGGATCCACGGATACAGCAATCAATGGGACATTCTGCATCTATGCCGCCGCGAAGCCATTCTAGTGAGGGAGCAAGATCGTTTTTTGGGCAGCGGGTCCTTGCCATGATGATTGATTACATGATTTGTATGTTTATTTGGTTTGGCGCTTTTGTTATTATTTTTATGACAGGCTTTCCTTGGTTTGATCATGGATTCATTCCCGCCGTTGTGCTGGCAGCAATTGTAGTTGGCTGGTTATATTATGCGTTGCTGGAGTCCTCTTCCAAGCAGTCGACAATTGGAAAGATGATTATGGGCTTATGCGTGGTCGATGCACAGGGGGGCGTGCCATCTTTTGGTTTGGCGAGCAAACGGTTTTTTGCCAAATTGTTGTCCGCTGTGATTGTAGGAATTGGTTTTTTGCCTATTTTCGGGAAAAAGCGCACGCTGCATGACCGGTTGACCGGCTGCCGCGTTGTAAAGAGGAATTTATGAACTAAATAAGAAAAAGTCCTGGCACTGAAGGACTTTTTTCTTATTTAGATTACGCAATGTGTATCAGCAAAAGGAATTGGCCATAAATTCAGATTAGTTCGCAGACGCAGCGGAAAAGGCGGTATTAGGAACCGGCTCTGGAGGGGGTGTTGGCTGCGGTGCGATACTGCCTGTCCAAACGCTTCGCTCACTGCCGGATTTATCATAGAACACAATCTCTTTGACGTTGCCTTCGCTGTTGTTAATGTTTACAGTAAATTCTTTCTGCCCTCTAAGACGGTAATGGGAAAGCACGCGAATTTTGGTTTTGCCGTCTTCCGTGTTTTCGTATTCAATCCCAGCGACAAAGCGCATGGGGGCCGTAATTTGCCCCTTTACGGTAATGCGGGTTCCATCGGCCTCGGCACTGACCAGTTCCAGTTTATCCGCCGGAACGGTAAATCGTACACTGGTGAGCACAATCACACCAATGACCAGCAAAAATGCAAAGAGCAGTCCAATTCTTCGTTTCAATTCTGTCACCTCATTTTTTCGGTCCATGTATCGGCCGTACATGGCAACTTGCAATATATTTATTATATAAGAAATAATGTGCCGCGTCAAGTTGAAATTGTGCTGGCAGTATGGTATAATAAAATTGGCTGGAGAAGCGGCATTTACTATAGCAGTTTAAAATAGCAAAAACGGATAGCGAGTGTTATGCGTGGACGTTGTTGGGAGCATAGTGGTTTGATGCTGCAGAACACACTGCTGCGTGTTTAGTTTGCGAGCAATAGGAGGATGAGCATGGAACGGGAAAATGAGATGGCGGAAATGGAACCGGTCATCAAACGGACTTCAACACTAAAGATTGCGATTTTATATATCATTTATAAATATGAAAATGCGGTACCGGAGGACGCCATGATTCACATTTTGGTGGAGGCCTACTCTGTCAACTATTTTGATTTCAAACAGGCACTCTATGAACTGAACCAGTCGGATTTTGTGCATTCCTATTATTATAAAGCAGAACAGTACCATATGCTTACACAAGCTGGGCAGGAATCCATTGATATTTTTGTAAAAAAACTCCCGCTGCCACGACGCGAGGAATTGACCGCTTTGGTACAAGAGCAGCTGCAGCGGGAAAAACGGGAAGAAGAATTTCAAGTGGATTTCGTTCCGCTGGATGATATTTCATATCTCATGAAATGTACGTATCAAGAAAAC
>CALLNG010000493.1 GCA_938005345.1 uncultured Clostridia bacterium | reverse complement strand
AGTGGAAAAAAATTTTTTTTGTCCTGTTTTTCCGCGTGTACCAAACGTTGCCAGCGCGCATGAGACGGGTCAATCCGGCGTAGCCGGGCCAGAAAAAGGAAGACGGGCACCTTGCCGCGGCACTTGCCATAGCGCCGCGCCGCTGGTATAATAGGGGAAAAAGACGGGCGCGTGCGCCCGGCAGAACGGGGAGGATGTTATGGAACTGACAAATCCGGCCGTCATTCGCGCGCTGATGCAAAAGCACGGCAAGCAGTTTGCCAAATCGCTGGGGCAAAATTTTTTGACAGACGCGCAGGTGCTGCACACCATGGTGCAGCAAAGCGGCATTGACGACGAAACAGATGTGCTGGAAATCGGGCCGGGCATTGGCGTGCTGACCGCGCAGCTGTGCCGGCAGGCGCACCGCGTGGTGACGGTGGAGCTGGATGAAAAGCTGTTGCCCATTTTGGCGGATACCCTGGCGGAGTTTTCCAACGTCACGGTGGTGCAGGGCGACATTTTGAAAACGGACGTGGCAGCGTTGGTGCAGCAGCACTTTGGCGGCGGCCCGGTCAAGGTGGCAGCCAATTTGCCCTACTACATCACCTCCCCCATTTTGATGCACCTACTGGCAGCGCGGCAGTGTTTTTCCAGCATCACAGTCATGGTGCAAAAAGAGGTGGCGCAGCGCATAGCCGCTAGCCCGGGCGGTAAGGAATACGGTGTACTGTCCATCGCAGTGCAGTTGTATGCGGATGTGCACCTACTGGCGGAGGTGCCGCCGGATTCGTTTGTGCCGCCGCCCAAGGTGTCCTCGGCGGTGCTGCGCTTGGATTTACTGCCGCAGCTTCGCGTGCAGGCGGATGAGACGCTGCTGTTCCAGGTGGTCAAAGCATCGTTTGCCCAGCGGCGCAAAACGCTGGTCAATTCCCTCTCCGCCGGTATGCCGCGGTTTTCCAAAGACGCTATCCGCGCGGCCCTTGCCGCGTGCGGCCTGGCAGAAACGGTGCGGGCGGAGCAGTTCAGCATGGAATTGTTTGCAAAACTTACAAATTTGCTTCAAAATAATGAATTATCATGATAGATTTTTCACAAAAATAAAAATCTTTTGAAAAAAAAGAAGGATTTTCAAGCCAGACTATAGAATAGTGTCAAAGTAGGGTATCAATAGGATTTTCACCCCAGTGCACCTTGAAACAGGCAGGTGCACGTAATCTTGCAGAATCCTCTGGGCCGGACGGGGCGCCCGCCGCGGACGGAACAGGTTTCGATAGGCATTAAAACAAAATGGATAAAAAGAAAGGAGATCATGAGACATGACGAATAACCAAAAAGTGCTCACATGGCTGGAAGAAATGAAAGCCTTGGTCAAACCGGATCATGTGGTTTGGATTGACGGCAGCGACGAGCAGCGCGACGCGCTGCGCAAAGAAGCGGTGGAAACCGGCGAAATGCTGGAACTGAACCAGGAGAAACTGCCGGGCTGCTACTATCACAGAACCGCGCAAAACGACGTGGCGCGCGTGGAGGACCGTACGTTTATTTGTACGCCCACCAAAGAAGAAGCAGGCCCCACCAACAACTGGATGGAACCGGGCGAATGCTATGCTAAGCTGACCAAACTGTTTGACGGATCTATGAAAGGACGCACCATGTATGTGGTACCGTTCATCATGGGATCTAAAGGTTCCCCGTTCTCCAAAGTGGGAATCGAATTGACGGACAGCATCTATGTGGTGCTGAACATGTTGATTATGACCCGCGCTGGACAGTGCGCGCTGGATGAAATCGGCGAAACAGGCGATTTCACCAAATGCCTGCATGCGAAAAAAGACATTGATCCGGAAAACCGGTACATTGTGCATTTCCCGCAGGATAACACCATTTGGAGCATCAACTCCGGCTACGGCGGCAACGTGCTGCTTGGTAAAAAATGCCTGGCACTGCGTATCGCGAGCTACCTGGGCTGGAAAGAAGGCTGGATGGCAGAACATATGCTGATTCTGGGTATTGAAAACCCGCAAGGCGAAGTGCGCTACATCACAGCGGCATTCCCGAGCGCATGCGGAAAAACCAACCTGGCTATGCTGATTCCGCCGGCTGCTATGAAAGGCTACAAAGTGTGGACTGTCGGCGATGACATTGCGTGGCTGCGTGTCAACCCGGAAGATGGCAAACTCTATGCTATTAACCCGGAATATGGCTTCTTTGGCGTTGCGCCGGGAACCAGTTCTAAATCCAATAAAAACGCGCTGATCAGCACGCAGAAAAACACCATTTTCACCAACGTTTGCCTGCGTGACGATGGCACCGTTTGGTGGGAAGGCCACGACGACCCGGCGCCGCAGCATGCAATTGACTGGCTGGGCAACGAATGGACGCCGGAAAGCGGCACCAAAGCAGCACATCCCAACTCCCGGTTTACCGCGCCGGCAGCAAACTGCCCGTGCATTTCTCCGGAATGGGAAAACCCGCAGGGCGTGCCGGTATCCGCTATCATCTTTGGCGGCCGCCGCGCAAAAACCGCTCCGTTGGTATACCAGGCAAGAGACTGGAACCACGGTGTATTCGTGGGCGCGACCATGGCTTCTGAAACCACAGCAGCTGCAGCGGGTGCAGTCGGCGTAGTGCGGCGTGACCCGATGGCAATGTTGCCGTTCTGCGGATACAACATGGGTGACTATTTCAAACATTGGATTGAAATGGGCAAAAAGATTCCAAACCAGCCCAAGATCTTCCATGTCAACTGGTTCCGCCGCGGCGACGAAGGCGAATTCCTGTGGCCAGGCTTCGGCGACAACCTGCGCGTGCTTAACTGGATTTTGGACCGTTGCGACGGCAAAGTGGATGCAGTGGAAACACCGATTGGTTACCTGCCCAAGAAAGAAGATTTGGATCTAACCGGCCTGGATATTGAGGACGAAGTTGTGGACGAACTGCTCAGCGTGAAAAAAGAATACTGGGTAGAAGACATCGCAGGCCAGAAAGAATTCTTTGCGAAATTTGGCGACAAACTGCCGCAGGAACTCAAAGAAGAAATGGAAAAATTGGAGAAAAACTTCGCCTAAGACGAAGAACTGCCGCGCTGTACAGCGGCGGCACATCGCATAAAGCAACAAAAAGCGGACAGCCGTGGATTGGACTGCCCGCTTTTTTTGTTGCCACAAAACCGGAAGAATGTGCCGGATATTCCAGTGAACTGCAAAACGGGGAGGCTGCGCCGCAATCCAAGTGGGCTGCAAAACCGTGGGCTACATCCGTACATCCATTCGTACGGCAAAATAGCAGGAACGCGCCGGGTATTCCAGCGAAAATATTGTAAAAAATATAGGATTTGAAAAAAATACATTGACGCGGCCTAGCACGTCTGATATAATGGGGCTGCTAAAATCAGAATTTCACGCGGCGTGCCGTGCGTCAAAGGGGGCCAGCGCGGTGTGGACATGGAAACAGTTTGATAAAAAAGAAAAACAAATCGATCAAAAGGAGACAATGGGTATGCAGCAATATGGATTACAGCCATTTGGACCGGTTCCGAGCAGCCGGCAAATGACGCACCTCAAGGCTGGAAAAAAAGCCTTTTTTCATTTTGGCGTGAACACCTTCACGGATTTGGAATGGGGAGAAGGCGTGGAAGCGGAAAGCGTGTTTTGTCCGAG
>CALLNG010000492.1 GCA_938005345.1 uncultured Clostridia bacterium | reverse complement strand
GCCCGCTTCACTTTTTGCCACGCCCAGAGCAGCGGAGAGTTCATCAAGGCTGCCTAACGCCTGAAATACTGGTGCATCTTTTGGCTGGCTGTAGCCTTTAATCGTTTTGCTGGACCCCTGATCCCCTTGTTTGGTATAAATCAATCCGCCTCACCTCCCGACGCCAAAATCAGCCCTGCAGCTACCGCAGCCCGAGCCGCATATTTTCCTAATATATTGCCGCGCCCTGCCACAATCTGGTAGGGTGCTAAGGTTTCGTTGATAAAATCCGGCACTTCAAAATCTAATGCGCTGCCACCGACCATAATCACAAAATCGATCTTGCGAATGTTGCCCTCCGGCGCCACTTTTTTGAGTGCTCGCAATGCATTAGCTGCAAAGACTTTTCGTTTTGCTTCCCTCCGCACCAAAGAAATTTTTTCCATAGTCAATCCTTTTTTGCGGATCGGAATCAATTTTTCTTCCGTCACAATCAAAGTCCTTGCAAAAAATTCTGGCGGCATAGGTTCCTGCAAAAATTTTACACTCTGGTCTTCAAAGCGCAAAATATGCAGACTTTCTGCTTTTGCAAGCGGGTACCGTTTAATGAGTTCCGCGATATCGCGATCCTCCAGTGCCAACTCCAGATTTATCATAGTTGTGACCATATCTCCTGCGCCAGCTGTATGGGTGTAACGCAGGCCCGTATCGTCTAAATACGCTGCATCCGTACTTCCGCCACCCAAATCCAAAACTGCAACCGGTATACTTACTCCTGGTGTGGTCAACGCACCAAGCAATGCGCTGCTGGCCTCCTTACCGGATATTTGCACCGAAATTCCTGTTTTTTCTTGTATTCTCTCTGCCAACGCACTCATAGGAAACCGTGAGGTTTTCACCATGGAAGCAATCAATACCACATTTTCCATAGCATATTCTCCTGCAATACCACCCGTAACCCGAATGGGGGCAAAGGTGTCAACAGCTGCAATATCGGAAATTTTCACCGCCCCTGGTTCCAATCCTGTCCGCCGTGCCGCCATACGTTTCACTTCCGCAAACATGTTGCCAGCGTTGGTTCCTTCTTGTCCGCTGATATCATAAATATCATCCTGGCGGTTCACGACTTCATTGATACGTTCCGCGCCATCTGCAACCGCTGCGAACCGTTCTCCCGTACTACCATGTACCGTAATAACTCCGGCATCTACTTTTTGCAATTTCACCTCACCGGAAGAAGAATAAATCACTACGCCGCTACGCGCGCCAATAAGGGTTCTGGCAATGGGGGTTATTGCTTTGGTCTGCTCCGGTGTAAGACCGAAAAGGCCTGCAATTCCATACGGATTGGAAAGAATCTGTACCGTCGCAGCATTTCCCGCTACTTCTACCGCCGCCATCTCGCCGATTGGCACCTTTTCAATGCGTTCCACCTCATCGACAATCGGAATACTACGATCCAGCCGATTGGCTATCAATACGCCGTCATCCCGGCATACAATTGCTCCAGTAATTTCTAACCCCTGT
>CALLNG010000491.1 GCA_938005345.1 uncultured Clostridia bacterium | reverse complement strand
ATATTATTGAATTCAGTTCAGACGGTTCTATAAAGAGTTTTGGAACAGTAGTCGCGGCAATGCCAACGTATGAAGAAGGGGTACGCTACAACGTGGCAGCTGAATTTTTCGGAAAAAACTATAATCTTTATATCAATGGAGCGAAAGTGGTAAGCAACGGAACTATACCATATCCGGATAATATTTGTATCACTTCCTTGCGTTTTCAGCAATACGTACCAGGCAGCAATGAAAGTAAGACAGGGGAATTTATTTTGGATGATGTTTTGGTATATCAAGGCACCTATAATTTAAATCAGAGCAAGGCGCCTATTTCATCAGAGCAATTTGACATTTCTACTGAGAATAAAACCATTCAAAACGTGCCCGCTAACACGAATGTAAAACGGTTTTTGGCGGCAATTCAATTGGGCGATGCGTCAGCTATTGTTGTAGATAGTGTAGGAAAAGAAGTGACGTCCAAAACAACGCCAGTTGAAACCGGAATGAAATGCATCGTCGCAGCTCCGGACAACATCACACTTTATGACTATGCCATCACGGTAAATGCACTAAATCCAGATGACAAAACGCCGCCGGCCGTGGACAATGTCCGGATCGTACTAGAGAATGGATCGCCGTTGCCGGATAAAGTGCGTGCAGGTATTGTTTTAAAGGTAGTGTATGACTTTAGGGATTATCATGGGGAAGAAGAATTGGGCTCTTTATATCAATGGTATCGCTCTTCACAAGAAACAGGCCCATATACCCCCATACAAGATGCCTCAAATAGGACTTATACGCTTAGAAATGAGGATGCCGGACAGTATATCAAAGTATCTGTTATACCAAAATCAGAGCAAAACGGCGAATATGGAGATTTAGAGTATAGTGAAACGGTTGTCAAAAATATTTTAGCTGCCACACCGCCGGTCGTAAGCGATGTGCGAATAGAAGGGGAACTGATTGTTGGACGTAAGATAAGTGGAACGTATCAATATACGGATGCAGACCAGGATGTGGAAGACAAGGAAAAGACAATTTTTCTATGGGAAAAAAGCCCACAGAAAGATTTTTCCAGCGATGTTACGACAATCGGAGAAAACAGCAAATATTATACCCTGCAGGAGACAGATAACGGCCAGTATATCCGGTTCACCGTCACAGCGACTAGCAAAGAGGAAAATGTAGCGTCTCAGCCCGTTAGCGTTGTTTCCGATGTACCGGTACAGCTAGAGACGGTGATAAGCGATTTGGAAGCCATTGTGATAGCCAATGCAGATAACGTGCGCAGCAACATTTCCCTGCCCACAAAGGGCGAAAGAGGGTCCATCATTAGCTGGACGTCCTCTCATCCCTATATTGTTTCGCCGGAAGGGATTGTAAAACGCGGGACGGAAACTGTTCAAGTAACCTTGACAGCCACAGCAAAATACGATGGGAAAGAAGCGGTAAAAGAATTTGTCGTGACAGTGCCGAAGCTCGAAAGTGTGAGCAGCGGCGGCGGTGGCGGCGGTGGCGGAAGAGGCAGTGCTGGCAGCAGCTCCGGCGGCGGCATCACATTCCCCGCGCTGCCGGAAGCGGACACCAACAAACCACAAACGCCGCTCGAACCACAAACTCTTTTTGAAGATTTGGACCAAGCGGCCTGGGCGGAGGACTATATTGAACGTCTTGCCAATAGCAATGTCATTTCAGGCACCGGCAATAACCGTTTTGAACCCAATCGGAATATGAAACGGGAAGAGTTTGTGAAACTGGTGATAAATGCTTTCGGTTTATTGGATACCGACGCCACTGTTGACTTGGAGGATGTACATACCGACGACTGGTACTACCCCTATGTCGCAACGGCCATGAACCTTGGTATCATCAATGGAGTGGGAGAGGGACGTTTTGGCAGCAATCAAGATATTTCAAGACAGGATATGGCCGTGATTTGCTGTCAGGCTGCAAAAGTCGTTGGGTTATTGTTAGAAAGCAGCGATCAATCTCGTTTTACTGACCAAGATGCAATCTCGGAATATGCGCTGGAAAGTGTACTTGCGTTACAAAATGCAGGTGTTTTAACGGGGGACGAAACAGGTGCATTTGAACCGGAAAGAAATACGACCAGAGCGGAAGCGGCAGCGATCATCTGCAGACTGCTTGATATAAAAGAGGGGGTATAATGATATGAAACGTTTACTATCGTTGTTGTTGCTTATTTCGTTGATTCCAATTATTCCAATAGCCGGAGCCGCACAAGACAATACCAACAATACTGCTCTTTATGAACTACAAAACTTTCATATTTTAGATGAAGGGAGTGCTTTAGACGCTGAGCAGGAAATAACCAGAGCAGAATATTTAAAAATGGTAATATCCATGATGGGGTTAAGTGATACGGACAGCGGAAACGGACAGCAGCTCTATCATGATGTTCCAGTAACACATTGGGCATTCCAATATATATCTTGGGGAACACAACTAAACTTGGTAAGCGGCTATGGGGATCAAACGTTTCAGCCAGAACAGGCAATTCATTGGAATGAAGCAGTTAGCATTTTAGTCAAAGCGTTAGGATATGATGTTGTAGCAAAGCAAGCGGGCAGCTATCCTGCTGGTTACATGCAAACAGCTGCTACTATGGGCCTTTTCAAAAGTGTAGAGGTTCGGGATGCCATGCTGCAGCGGGGAGAGGCAGTACAATTAATTTATAATGCTTTGGATGTTGAAATTATGGAGATAACAACGGAAAATGGGCAAACCGTGTACAAAACAGAAAATGGAAACACTTATCGTAATCGGCTCATGTATCATAATGGAGAGGAACTGATAAAAGCACAGGGACAGATCACAGCCAATGAATATACCTGGCTGGTTGCACCCAAC
>CALLNG010000490.1 GCA_938005345.1 uncultured Clostridia bacterium | reverse complement strand
TCGGAGGAAATGATGGAAAATTTGAAAGAAGACCTGATTGCCGTAATTCAAAAATATATGGATATCGAATTGGATGATTTTAATGTAAAAATGGAACGCACTAGAGATGAAAATGGCCGGGTAATATCTGCACTTGTAGCAAATATTCCAATCAATAAAATTAAATAATTGTTATAGCATATAAGAGGGAATGGAGGAGAGAAACCATGAATATTGCGTTGATTGCTCATGACAAAAAAAAGGAATTAATGGTACAGTTTTGTATCGCATATAAAGGGATTTTAGAAAAGCACAGCATTTGTGCTACGGGTACTACAGGAGGGTTAATTGCCGATGTCACAGGGCTTGAAGTGCACAGGTTTCTATCCGGTCCGCAAGGGGGAGACCAGCAAATCGGGGCGCGCATTGCATACAATGAAATTGATTTAGTCATATTTCTGCGCGATCCTTTAACTGCGCAGCCGCATGAACCAGATGTAAACACACTGCTTCGGCTTTGTGATGTGCATAATATACCACTGGCGACGAATTTGGCAACTGCGGAGGTATTGGTGCGCGGATTAGAACGGGGCGATTTGGATTGGCGGGAAATTGTTAATCCAAAACATAATTAAAGAAAACAAAAGAATAGCAGTAAAACTGCTATTCTTTTCAATTACACAGATGGAGGATTGGTGAACACAATGGAGAATGTCTTTGATACGCTCAAAGAACGTGGGTTAATTGCCCAGATGACACATGAAGAAGAAATACGGGAACTACTTGGAAAAGAAAAAGTGACGTTTTATATCGGCTTTGATCCGACCGCGGACAGTTTGCATGTTGGGCATTTTTTACAAATGGTAGTCATGCGGCATTTGCAAATGGCAGGGCATCGTCCGATTGCAATTTTAGGCGGCGGAACTGGAATGATTGGCGACCCGACATTTAAAACGGAAATGCGCCGTATTATGAGTGTGGAAGAAATCAATCACAACATTGCGCAGTTTAAAAAGCAAATGGAGAAATTTATTGATTTTTCTGATGGAAAGGCACTCATGATAAACAATGCAGATTGGTTGATGGATTTGAAATATATTGAATTTCTACGCGACATTGGAGTTCATTTTTCTGTCAATCGCATGCTGACCGCAGAGTGCTTTAAATCGCGGTTAGAACGGGGTCTATCCTTTATTGAATTTAACTATATGTTAATGCAAAGCTACGACTTTTTGAAATTATATCAAGATTATGGCTGCAAAATGGAACTAGGCGGCGATGATCAATGGTCTAACATCATATCGGGAATCGATTTAGTCAGACGGGTAGAGGGTCAGGAAGTTTATGGAATGACCTTTACCTTGCTTACTACATCAGATGGCAAAAAAATGGGAAAAACAGAAAATGGCGCTGTTTGGTTAGACCCGGAAAAAACGTCACCTTATGATTTTTACCAGTATTGGAGAAATGTGCAAGATGACGATGTGCGAAACTGCCTACGTTTGATTACGTTTGTGCCAATGGAGGAAATTCGTAAGTTTGATAATGCCGAGGGGGCCGAATTGAACGAAGCAAAACGGTTGCTGGCGTATGAAGTGACAAAACTGGTACACGGCGAAGTGGAGGCAAATAAAGCACGTGAAGCGGCGGAAAACTTATTTGGAGGCAGTGGTAATGCTGCTGATATGCCAACAACGAAAATTGGGAGAGAGGAATTGGGGATGGGGATTTTAGACCTCATGCTCAAAACAGGGCTTTGTCCGTCCAAAGGAGAAGCGCGGAGGCTAATTGCACAAAATGGCTTGTCCATTGACGGTGAAAAGATAGCAGATGCCACTATGGAAATAACAGAGGATTATTTCCACGATGGACAGATTATTATTAAAAAGGGAAAAAAAGTATACCATAAGGTGGTATTGAGTTAGGAGGAATTAACATGAAAAAACGTTTACTTGCTGGAATTTTAAGCGCAGGATTACTGCTGCAGGCCGCGGTTGCTGCGTCATTTACTGATGTGGGAAGCGAATATGAATGGGCACAGGAGGCCATTTCTAATTTGGCAGATAAAGGAATCATTTTAGGTGTTACAGATACGACATATGAACCGGAATCAGATGTGACAAGAGACCAACTGGCTGCGTTGGCCGTTCGTGCACTGGAGATAACGGGAGAGGTGCCGGATGAGGCAACGTTTACTGATGTGCCGAAAGATATGTGGTCTTATGAGTCAGTAGAATTAGCTAAAGAACTGTTTGGTACAACCGGCGATACCTTTGAACCGGAAAAAGCGGCAGACCGCTTGACGGTGGCAACTGTTTTGGTGGGCGCATTGCAAGAAAAAGAATTGGCACAACAGATGACGGAAGAAACGGTTGAATTTTCTGATATCGCAGATTTGAGTACAGAAGAACAGGGCATTATTCAAACTGCGGTGGAACTTGGAATTGTGAATGGGTATCCAGATGGAACCTTTGGGCCAGAAAGAAATGTTACGCGCGCAGAAGTTGCAGTAATGGTTAACCGTGCATTACAAATCGCTGAAACAGCAGAACCTACTCCGACAGCAACGGCTACGCCGACTGCTACTGCAAGTGAAGAGCCGACAGCATCGCCTAGTGCTACACCAACGCCGACTACTACGGCATCGCCTGCAACGCAGTCACGGGGAGATTTTCTCGTGGTAACTAGTGTTTCCTCTATTACCGATGCAGATGGCGAGAGCGCGAGCAAGGTAACGGGATATTTGAATGGAGAAGAAATCTCTGTAGAACTAAAAGCAGAAGAAGTACAAGATATGTCCGGAATTGCGGAAAATGGTAATAAAATCCGCGTTGGCGACGTTATTACATATGTGAAAGACATCAAAGGAGAAGTTGTAGATTGCGCCATTATTTTTAAAGCAGCTGCGGCAGTCGAAGACAATCAAATTATCAATCCCTATAATGATGAAGAAATGGCAGTTGAGAGAAATTACAGCTATTTTAATACTGGGTATGGCCTAGTGAGAAGAGTACAGTCCAGTTCATTGGAATTGGTTTATGATGATACAGTAGAAAATAATACTGCTGGAAAATCTGACAGCTATTCCATTGGAAAAAATGCTAATTTCTACCTGTATGATGTAACGGGCCGTGAGCCAGAAGTAAAACTGTCTGATATGGGGGATATTTCTGCAGATAAAACGGTAGGGGATATTCCACAAAGCGATGAAGGGAACTATGTCTTTGTTCGGGAAGTAGACGACATGGTGACAGATGTTTTGATTTTAAACGGTGATTTTTCTTAAATCAGAAGGGAAATGGATAAACGATGATGAAAAAGCGGACCAAGCGGATCGTATCTTGGGTATTAGTGGGAGCACTATGTTTTGGTGTTCTGATGTCTTGCGTTTCAGCCCTGCTATTGATATAGGAAAAAATAAAATGGAAATGGGTATTATTCTCTAAATAATTCTATAAAGAAGCTGCAGACTTGTGGTACTTTGCTACGGTCTGCAGCTTCTTTGCGTTCATAAATTGTTTACGAAATTTCACATACTTATCATAAAACCACCATGTTACTATCAATCGCTGCAAGTATAGTTTTAAATGCAGCCAGGAATGCTTTGATTCACTTTGAAAAATTAGAAAAGAAGCCTGGCATGTCCTATATAAGGCATTGGTTATGGAAAGGAGTTTTGGTCGGATGAAACGGTTGTGGAACATAGGACGAAAAGAAGGAAAAGAACGCAAGGTGGGAATAAGCCGCAAATGGAAAAAGATTTTAAAAATTAGTATTTGCCTTGTTTGTGTTTTAGCGGTTGGAGTAGGTGCTTTTTCTATCTATCAATATAAATTTGCGACAGAAGTGTCGGCAAACGAGCAAGTGGCAAGAGTTACACGTGGGGATGTATCTAATGTCATTGAAGGCAGTGGGACGATTGAAGCAATAGACCAGTACAATGTAACATCGCTGGTGAAGGGAGAAATTTTGAGCTGCACCTTTGAAGAAGGTGATATGGTACAACAAGGGGATTTGCTCTATACGATTGATTCATCCGAACTAGACAGCAGCATTCAAAAAGGACTGGCATCTGTGGAAAAAGCACAGTTAAGCAGTCAGCAAACGAATGAAACGCTTAAAAATCAAACAGTATACTCGAATATCGCGGGAGTGCTGACTGAAATGTATGTAAAAAATGGCGATGAGGTACAAAGTGGGACCAAATTAGCAGATGTTGTAAACTCAGATATTATGGTGCTGGAGATTCCATTTAATGCTAAAGATGCGGGCAGTCTATATACCGGACAGAGTGCGCAGGTGAGCCTGGAAAGTTCTTTTACCACGATTGGCGGTACAGTGAAGTCAGTTTCAACCGGAGCAATGAGTAACAGCGAAGGAGTTTCGGTAGTGACAGTCAAAATAGAAGTGGGAAATCCCGGCGGGATTCAGGAAGGTGACCGGGCTACTGCGCTTGTGGAAAACATTGCATGTAATGCAGCAGGCACTTTTACATATAGCGCCGAAGGTTCTATAACAGCTAAAACCTCCGGAGAAGTCAGTGGATTGCAATATGAAAAAGGGGATTATATTCAAAACGGCGCTTATTTTTTGAGCCTGGAAGATGATACGCTCAGTACTACAATACGGCAAAATGAATTGTCCGTTCAGGATGCCCAACTTTCCCTACAGAGTTTGTACGACCAAAAAGAGGATTATAATATCAAAGCTCCTATTTCTGGGAAAATTATTCAGAAAACCTCTAAAACGGGAGATAAATTAGATAATACCAACAGCAGCACTGTGATGGCTATCATTGCGGACTTGTCAACATTGGTGTTTGAAATCAGTGTTGATGAACTTGACATTACAAATATTGAAGTTGGACAGACGGTCCAGATTACAGCAGATGCTATTGAGGATAAAACGTTTACTGGATATGTGGAAAATATTAGTATTGTTGGGACCTCCAGTAATGGCGTCACGTCCTATCCCGTAAAAGTAGTAGTAAATGATGGTGAAAACAGCGGCCTTATTCCAGGAATGAATGTATCTGCACAAATTGTGGTGGAGTCCAGAGAAAATGTATTACGGGTTCCTCTTTCTGCAGTGCAGCGTGGAAACAAAGTTTATGTAAAAGATACAGGAAATGAGCAACAGACACAGAAAGCAGAAGAAGATACTGTCGGCAGTGCAGGGCCGCAAGGGAAAGCACCTGGCGAACCGGACAGCGGAATGGAAGTGCCGGCAGTAGGAGCAGTAAATGGTATGGAGGGAGCAGCAGACGGGAATAACGCAGAATTGGAAATACCAGATAACAAACAGCAATCGAATGGTGAGGAAAACAATGATATACCGGATGGATTTCATGAGGTAACGGTTGAAGTCGGACTAAGTAGTGATGATTTTGTGGAGATTATCAGCGGGCTTCAGGAAGGGGACACTGTTTTAATTCAAAATAAAACGGGGACTATTACCACCAATCAAGGTATGGGTGAAGCAGGCGCCATGGGCGGCATGATGGGCGGCGGTGGAATACCTGGAGGCGGTATGCCGAGCGGTGGCGGAATGCCTGGAGGCGGCGGAATGCCCGGAGGAGGGGGCAGATAATGGCTAAAAAACAGATAGTTACCCCCGAAAGCGCCCATATGATTGAATTAACTGATATCTATAAAATTTATTCTGACGGTGACAGTGAAATCCATGCATTAGATGGGATTTCTTTGACTGTAGACCGCGGGGAATTTGTGGCAATTGTAGGGGCCTCAGGATCCGGAAAGTCAACGTGTATGAACATAATTGGCTGTTTAGATATTCCAACCAAAGGAACCTATTGCCTGCATGGCACGGATGTGAGCACCATGGATGATTATGAATTGGCCCGAATACGCAATAAGGAACTGGGATTTGTATTTCAACAATACAATTTAATCCCAAAGCTCAATCTGCTCGAAAATGTAGAACTTCCTTTAGTATACCGCGGAATGAAACCGGATGAGAGGAAAAAGCGCGCGCTTGAATCATTGGAACGGGTGGGATTGGCAAACCGGTATAAAAAATATCCGGCCCAGTTGTCCGGCGGGCAGCAGCAACGTGTCTCTATTGCACGTGCGCTGGCTGGGACACCGCCTGTGATTCTAGCAGATGAGCCGACAGGCGCCTTAGATTCCAAAACAGGAACGGACGTGCTGGAATTCCTGAAAAATCTGCATCAAGATGGAACCACGATTGTTTTGATCACGCATGATAACTCCATAGCAGCACAAATACCGAGAGTAGTACGGATTCAAGACGGGAGAATTTTATCAGATGTGGTGAAGGAGGAAGCGGTATGAAAATTTTGCAGGCATTTGTATTGGCACTTAAAAGCCTGTCTACTAGCAAGATGCGTTCCTTTTTGACCATGCTGGGGATCATCATTGGGGTGGCGTCGGTCATCGTACTGGTTAGTTTGGTCAATGGAATGAGCCAGGATATGGTTTCCACCTTTGAGAGTATGGGTACTAATTTAATTAGTGTTTCCATTCGTGGTCGCGGAGGAAATAGAACTGTTTCAGCGGATGATATGCAACAGCTTGCGGAGGACAATCCGGAATGTATCGGCGGCGTATCACCAAGTGTCACGGTAAGCGGAACGGTGAAATATGAAGGAGAAAATGTTTCAACAAACTGTGTAGGTGTGAGCGAATATTATAAAGATATTAATAATTCTGATGTACAAGTGGGGAGATTCATTGCTTATATGGACGTGGAGACCCGGCAGCGTAACTGTGTCATTGGTACGTACTTGGTCAATGAACTATTTGATGGACAGGATCCGCTTGGAGAAACAATTAAAATTAACGGATACAGTTTTCAGGTTGTCGGCGTACTGGAGGAAAAGCAAAATGGGGAGGAAGGCGGCTCTGATGATACAGTTTTGATTCCCTATACAGTTGCGCAAAAAATGGCGGGCGATTTTAACATCACCAGCTATAATTTTAGCGCAAAAAACAAGGATACAGTAGAACAGGCTATGCAGGTTATTGAAAACTATTTGCTCCGTGTGTATTCTGATTCCAATGCCTATAGCGTATATAATCAGGCAGACGCATTGGAGCAAGTAAATGAATTAACTGGAACCATGACGATGGTGTTGGTTGGTGTGGCAGGAATTTCTTTATTGGTTGGTGGAATTGGTATTATGAATATTATGTTGGTATCTGTCACGGAACGGACACGGGAAATTGGTATTCGCAAATCCCTTGGTGCGACGCCTTGGGATATTAAGAGTCAATTTGTAGTGGAAGCCATTACAACCAGTGGAATTGGCGGTATTATTGGAATCTTGTTTGGTATTGGGGCCGCATGGACAACGACACTACTGGATATGACAATTTCTATTTCTTTGCCGGCGGTTGTCATTGCATTTTCCGTTTCGGTAGTAATTGGTGTTGCATTTGGTTATTTTCCGGCAAAAAAAGCGTCAAAACTGAGTCCGATTGAAGCATTGCGCTATGATTGAGATAGTATAGGAGGAAATAAGCATGGGAAAAAAATTTTTGGCATCTATTATGGCAGCTATGTTGCTTTTAGGGACGATTTCATTTACATTAGCAACACCAGCGGAAGATGGCGTAGTTCAATTCGTTAGCCAGCTAGATATTATGACAGGCTATCCGGACGGCAACATGAACGTCTACCACTGGTTCGACTTCACGATTATCGGCCTGGACAATTACGTGAGCCGCGCTGAATTTACCAAAATCGCGGTTAAGGCTTCTTCCTATCGGAATTCTGTGGCGACAAACCTGCGGATTTCTCCATTTTATGATGTTCCATATGACCATTGGGCAGCACCGTATATCCAATTGGCCTCAGAAAAACAGCTGGTA
>CALLNG010000489.1 GCA_938005345.1 uncultured Clostridia bacterium | reverse complement strand
TAAAAAGGAGGGTACGTACGTGTTCAAATTCCGTCAGCCATCGCTCGTGTTCAAATGGACCCGTTCCTTTTTGGTGGTCCTTCTGATTCCGATCGTCTTTAATTACATAGCGTATCAGTACTTAATCCACAACATCCGGCAAGAAGTCAATCTAAAGAACAATATTTTTTACCAAAATGTGCAGCGGCAAATTGATTGGGAACTGGACCGCTATAACAATATCAATTCGGCTCTTTCATCAAATCCACAGATTCTAGCGGTTTCCAACTTGACGGATATATCCGCCGCGACTCCTGCTATCGTATCTGCCTTTCAGGATGCCTTAAAACCATATTATTTGACCTTATATAATGCATATAAATCCTATTTTTATTTTGATTCTAGTTCTACCGTGGGCGGCACAGAGGGCCTGCAGGACAGCATGAAATTTTTCAATTCCGTTTATTCTGGGCTGGATATTGACTATGATACCTGGAAAGAATGGGCGGCTTCTACCTCTGAAACCATAAAAGTGGTGAAGGGAACAAGCACGTTGACAGATGTTTCTCCAAAATATATCATGTTTAAATTCTGTCTGGTTCCCAATAATACCTCCATGATTATCATGATACGGGACTCCTATTTTACCTATCAGATTAGGAAAATAGTGGATGACAGCAGTATTAACTATGAAATATTTGACAAATTTGATACGCTTTTGGCAACTTCCTTTTCCTCCGATAATCTAACATCTAGCGTTCCCGAACAGCTCACGCAACGCGAGGGTATGTTTGAACTAGACATAGACGGGACTGCTACCATTGCCAATTACGTATCTTCTCTCACTACGGGATGGTACTTTGTTTTTTATACGCCAAAGGCCCATTACTATGCTTCTTCTAACAGCTTTTATATCATGTCGCTGTTGATGTTTGCCGCGGTTGTGCTAGGATTGGGCGTTATCCGTTTTTTGGTGGATCGCCAATATTCTCCCATAAAAAAGCTCCTAGCAATTGCACCGTCCAAATACAAAGATAAAAACGAATTTTCCCAAATCGAGGGATTGATTTTGGAGGCGGCCCAGCAACTCCGGCAGACTAAGTCCATTCAGGAGAAGCATAGGCGCCATGAAAAAGATGCCTTTTGGGTCAAACTGCTTAATGGCACTTTGTCTGACATTCAGCCGGAAACAGTAAAAAAATACCTCACTCCTGACTTTTCCTCCTATCCCAATGTGGTGGTGCTGATTCCTATGAACCACTATGAAGACCTATTTCAGGACGAAAATATTTCTGACTTTGAACGCTACAATCTGCTGATAGACGTCATTGACAATATTGGCCGCGAACTGTTGGCAAACCAGGGTATGGACAGTTATTTCTTTGAAAGCAACGGGAATTGTATTGCACTCATTTCCGTTCCTAAACCACAGGATATGGCCTCGCTTGACAATGTGCTCGATGAATTTTTGTCTCTGATGAAGCAGCACTTCAGTGTGGAATTGTCTGCCGGGGTCAGCGACTGGCATGGGGAAATTTATGAACTAACCAAAGCATATACCGAAGCGTTTAGCTGCATTGACTACATTCAGTTTACGAAAGAGTCGGATATTGTCTTTTACGAAGACATTGCCAAAGAGCACACCAACACCTTTTCCTTTTCTGTTGAAAAAATTAATCAGCTTTGTACCTTTATTAAGTACGGAGAGAGTGAAAAGGCCTGTACGTTTATCGACGATCTCATTTACCGTTTTACCCACTCTGTCGACTTTGAACCAACTGTGTTTAAATACTATATCCATGACATCATCAACACGATTACAAAGAACTTCCAAAACTATGTCAGCAGCGACAACAAAAAGGTCAACGATATTTATCTGCTGACGCTCGCCAATTCAACGGATGTCCATTCGATTGAAAGCGCGTTGCATGAACTAATTTCTGGTATTTGCGATAAAATAAACAAAGAAACGCAGGCAACCAAAGACAGTGGGACTGCATCGTTGGCCCAAAAAATCAAAACCTACATTGACCAGCACTATACCGATCCCGATCTTAGTGCCAACATGGTGGCGCAAGAATTTCACATTAGCGCACCCTATATCAGTAAACTTTTTAAAAGCATTCAGCCGGAAGGATTTGTCAATTACATCAACACCCTCCGTATTGAAAAAGCAAAAGAACTTCTGCGGTGTACTTCCAAAAAAATTGAAGATATCTCCACAGAGACGGGATTTTTGAATACCACTTCCTTTATCCGCCTTTTCAAAAAAACAGTTGGCATAACACCTGGTTCCTACCGTAAAGCAGCATCGCAATAACATCATTCAAAAGCGGGGTTTCCCCGCTTTTGTGCTTTTTGTAACAAAAAAATAGGGCATAAGTGTAAAATATGTAATGCCATTTTAAAATCTGTCTATTGCAATGTTCCGTTCTCTTCGGTATAATAGGGACAAATAAAAAGATTGGGAGGATCATACTATGCAAACTTTTCAAGCAGCTTTATTTGACGAACTAACCCCCATTTATCCCGATACGGATACCACACAGGGCACAGATTTTTACCGTGTCGCAGGTGCCAATGGCACCTATGCCGGCGTACATATCGTGCTGCGCGGGCTTACGCCAGGGATTCCGGTATCGGTAGCTGTACAAGGCCCACACGAATGTTATAAATTATTTGAACTCCGTGCCCTGCCAGTGGAGGTCAATACCGGTGCCAAACAGCGGACAGAATTTTTGAAAAACGATGTGAATGAGAATGTGATTCGCCGTGCGCCGTTCATGATTTACGATGTGCTGGACCCATTTTTCCGGATTTTTCAGCCCGCTTATACGACGGCGGCTATCGCGTTCAAAACTCCGATTGAATATTGCCGCAAACAGCGCACGCAAATCTGGACAATATGCGTAACACACGGCGGCGTCACCCAAAAACTCACGCTATATGTGGATGAGTATCCTATGCAGGTGCCAAAAGCAGGAAAAGATACCTTCCGCTATGTGAACTGGCTGTCTTTCTCTCATCTGTCGCAAGTTCACCGTGCGCCTAAATGGTCGCCGCTGTACATGCAGCTGCTGGAAAAATATCTGCGGGCCGCTGTTTTTTCCCGGCAAAACGTGTTTTGCATTAACATGGACGAAATCTTTGATTTGAATGAAGCAGGAAAACCAGTATTAAATGAAACCCATCTACAGATGATGGTGGATACGGCTCGGCGCGCCGGTATTTCCCTGTTTCACGGCGGTGCTTTTACAGGGCGGCGTTCCTCGCAAGCAGATGATGACGCGTTTTACAATTCCATTGACCATAGCAAAATACAGTCGCCTGATGAAATTGCGGAAATTTACAAACGCAAAGCTTTTGACGCGTTCGACTATGGTACGGACGCCGTTGTAAACCTCACCAAAGAAGTGATTCCTGGCAGCGCAGGCGAAAGCACGCTGCGGGACATGGCGGAGCAACTATATGCTTGGCTGCAAAACCACGAACTGACCGATTGCTGGACGCAGTGCTGCATGGACGAACCCAACGAAGCGCTGGAGGGTACATATCGCCGTATCACCACTGTAGTCCGCTCCGCAATGCCAGGCATTGAGCTGCTAGAACCAACGCTTGTCGGCCATCCGCTGGAAGGGACGATGGACATTTGGTGCCCCTCCTTGGATCAATATGAACAGCATTTGGATTTCTATAATGAACGCGTTGCACAGGGCGATAAAATTTGGGTTTATTCCTGTCTGACCCCTGGCGCAAATTACTGCAACCGCTTGCAGGACATGGAACGGCTGCGCCAGGTATGGATAGGCTGGGCGCCTGCAAAATACACTGATATTGAAGGGTTCTTGCACTGGGGCGGCAACTATTACCACAGCGAAGGCGTATACCGCCACCAATCCGGCCCCTTTAATGAACGTGTTCTGGAATTCCACACCAAGTATGCTATGTATCTGCCGGCAGGCGATGGCGCTATTTTCTTCCCAGGATACGATATGCCGCTCATTTGCACCCGGAGCGAAGCGCACCGTATCGGCCTGGAGGATCTGTGCCTCTTACAGCAGCTGCGTGCTCAGCGCCCGCAACAGGCCGATGCCATCATTGCAAAAGTATTCCGCAAATTCAATGACTTTGAAAAAGATGTTGCGGCTTACCGCCGCGTCAGAAAAGAACTGCTGGACGCAGTGCTGTGCTTAGTATAATGTCTCCGCAGCAGGATTTCGGACAAAAAATGAACTGCTATCAAAAAACGCTTAGAGGAAAGCTTTCTCTAAGCGTTTTCTTTTACAAAGCTGCGGCTATCCCTTCTCCGGATGCCGCCGGTACAAATTGTTGCCAAATATATCGCCAATAACAATAACCGGGAAATCCTTGACCGTTAATTTTTTAATGGATTCGCTGAGCAGGTCGGGATAGGCAATTTCCTCCACCTTTTCCACACAGCTCGCCAGCAACGCGCCTGCGCCGCCCGTTGCCCCAAAATAGACGCAGCCATATTGCTGCATCGCCTCATATACCTCTGGCTGCCGTTC
>CALLNG010000488.1 GCA_938005345.1 uncultured Clostridia bacterium | reverse complement strand
GGTTTCTTTACCAAAGGCGGTAATCTGTGGGACAATGTATTCAGTAACGAAACCGATCTCATGCGCACTAGCGATGATGGAATGCTGCGAATTAATGAATTTCGTCGAGTCGGTTGGAAAGGAAAAACTGCACCTAGCGTCTATATGAGTTTATATGGTACAGAAGGTTGCTATGAGGAAAATGCAGGCAGCAAAGTCTGGACTGGACTATCTATGGATGACTATCAAGATGTAACCCTACATTTAACCTGTACACCGCTTACCGCACACGACACTACTTTACACGAAGCGCTGCAGCAAGATTTTTTTGAGGGGTATGCTCCTGTCCACCCCACTCAGCGTTTACCAGAAATCTATCACTCTTTGGACAATGGACACAGTGCTTCCCATCAATTTTTAGTAGATGATTTTTTACGTGCTATCATGCACAACCAATTACCACCATGCCATGTTTGGGCTGCAGCACGTTGGTGTGCGCCTGGCCTTGTTGCGCATGAAAGTGCTTTGAACGATGGATTACAATTGCCTGTACCAGATTTTGGCGAACCTCGTTCAGATTTATCCATCTTAAATTGGAAAACTGGTAAATAAAATCAATATGTTATGCACAGCTTTTCTTGAAAAAATTCTCAGAATCAAGTACAATAATAATGCGTTTTTATACGCTAACCTCATTAAGCGGAGAAAATTATGAACAACAAAAAAGGAAGGCGGATTTACAATGTATTATAAGTTGCGGAAAAAACGGAAGACGATTATACGTTCTGGCTGGTTTCCTATCTTTTAATATTTTTTCTTCCATTTTTGTTGTTTTCGGTTTCTTATTTGCGGGTACAAGATATTGCAGAAACAGAAATTCGCAACTATCAACAGCTTGCTATAAAAAAGCTAGGGGACGATATGGATGCTATTTTGTCCAACGCACAGTCGATTGCCTATAACATGGTGTACAGTCCTGTTATGCAACGCCTTCTAAATACAGAAACCTTGCCCGCCCCCGCTTCAGATAAACTGTTGATGCTATTCAACTCCGCCAAAATATCTAGTAATTCTATATATGATTTTTATTTCTATTTTTCCTCAACAGACCAACTGACTACCTCAGTGGGTTCCAGGATAGCAGTCGAAATTATTATGATTTATTTCTATATAATACAGGAATGACTTACGAAGATTGGGCACAACTGTATCTAAGACGAGGCTCCTCTGCGTTTTTAACTTATACTACAGCGCAAGAACAACGGCCAAGTACATTTTTTGCTTATGTTTTGCCATTGTCTGTCTTAACAGATACACCAAAACAATGTACACTAGTTATTTTAATTGATGATGTTAAATTTAAGCAAAATATAGATATGATTCGTTCTGTACATGGCAGTGAATTTTCAATCTTAAACAGCAATGGTGCAGTATACACTACCAATCCTCAATTCAGTGAAGGGCAGACTTCTTCAGCATTTTCAAATGTCTCTGGCCTTGTGGAATGTGGCGAAGGAGAGTGGAAATCAATGGGTTATTATACTTCTTCTAATATTGCAAATTGGAAATACATTTCCTATATTCCAAAAGAAGTATACAACAAAAAATTTCATGCTGTGCGTAATCTTTGGCTTTTATACCTATGCATCAGTCTTCCCGCTGGTATCCTGTTAGCATTTTGGCTGTTGCGAAAAAATTACCAGCCAATTGGACAACTAATCTCAACTCTACGTTCACAGACTATTTCCGATTCCTTTGATGTTCAAGATGAATTTGAATATATCCACCATATTGTACAAAAAACTATAGCAGACCATGATATAGTCTCTAAAGAATTAAAACAGCAATCTGCGCTTACCAAAGAATATTATATGATGAAACTTCTCTATGGCGGAAATAAAGAAACTGCTGCATTTCTGCTACAGGCTTGCTGGGATGCAAACCAACTATCCCTATTATGCAACTATTATTATAAAACCGGAAGACTACACTAATCTTTTTCAAGGGGATATGAGTCTGACAGATAAAAAACGGCTTCAGCTTGTCCATTTAATTATCCAAAATATGGCAGATGAGCTATTAGGCGCACAATACTCCTATCTTAGTCAAACTATTGATAAAAATACGGTTTATATTATAAACTTCTCGGAGGCCCCAAAAAAATTATTTTACTCTGTTATTGATGAAATATTTGAAACTATCAATAATGTTTTAGCAAGCAATTTCGACTTTTTCGTTATAACCGGCTGCAGTACAATAACCGACAACCCGGAACAAATTTATAATTGCTACAGTCAAGCGCTGCTTGCATTAGAACAATATCTCGTAGGAAACGATCATTTGGTACAACAATATAGAGAACCTTCTGAGGAAAACGTAACCTACTATTTTCCTTTAGAGCGGGAACAGCAGTTATTAAATTCTTTAAAAGCGGGTGACAGGGAAGCCGCCGAAAATATATTAGAACTATTGCTCCGCGTAAATCTAGAAGCTGCTAAAAGTACGTCTCCACAAATTGTACGCTTATTGCTTTATGATATAACTTGCTGCATCTTAAAACTGGCCCCAATACAAGAGACCGAAATTCATGGTTTGCTCGACAAAATCACTTCCGGTACCAACTGGCATGAAGTAAAGAAGGACTTGTCCACCATTATACAAACCATATGTTCTGCTTCTTCCTCAGCAAAAAGCGGCACAAACAGTTTAATCGCGCAAAGAGCAATTCATTTTGCTGCAACCCACTATGAAGATCCTAACCTCAGCGTTGGAATGATTGCTGACACCTTAGGTATTACAGCCGCACACCTATCTCGCGTTTTTAAGTTACAGACTTCTGGTACTTTATTAGAATATATTCAACAACTGCGCGTTTCTAAAGCCGCCCAACTATTACAGAGCGGACTTAGTGTAGAGGAAACAGCACGGCAAACCGGTTTTACAAATAGTAACACATTTTCCCGTGTATTTAAAAAATTAGAGGGACAATCTCCTGCACAATACCGAAATCAAAATTTTTTAGACATATAAAGTATTCTATACAAAAAAATTTTGCAAGCCAGATGACTGCTGGATTTGCAACAGTTATTATATATCTTAACACATAATAACATTTTCTGACAACTGTGATGGAGGATAAGCTGGTATAAAAATAGAGCCATCAATTTAAACACAATGTAATAACCATTTTTTCACAGAGTTGCAATAGTCAATTCTAAAAATCATCTTGATTATACAATATTTTTACCTCCCGGTTCTACTATCAGCAATTTAATGCAATAATAAGTTACAATGAATGTGAGAACACCTATACTCGCGTTGTTTCCATCATTAAACGGGTAGAACTGCCAGCTTTCCATAAGTTGGGGGCGTATAAATGAGAACAAATGAGGCAAACCTATCGTTTGGCAGATGTTCCGCAGCTAACAACAGTGCAAATGGAACATGCAATGCAAAGTCTTCATGAGTATCATTTGCCTGTTATAGAATAATCCCAAAAAACTCTTGACAAATCTCCAATCTTATCTTATAATGAAAAAATGAGGGAACTTAACGTCTTATGGAGAGGTGGCCGAGCTGGTTTAAGGCGCAGCATTGGAAATGCTGTGTACGTTTATAGCGTACCGTGGGTTCGAATCCCATCCTTTCCTCCACATAAAAACGGGTTTGCACGTATGGGGCAAACCCGTTTTTATGTGAAACTTATTTCCTTTTGGAATATCCTGATGAATCGCGTAAACATACTGATGTATAAATACCAAACTTCTCCCACGGTTCAACTGGACTGTATGATCAATACTCTCCCACACTGCCGCGCATCTCCAAACATGGTATGCTTGACTATATAAGAACAAATCATCGTTTCGATTTTATGAGCTTTCTCTCCTTCGCATTGCAATAAATCAGGAATTACGCCGCCAGCAAAATTACCTAACTCAATGGTAACCATCGGTCTGTTTGGCTGCAAGGAATTGCTGGCCAGCTAGTCTACCTCAATTTGCTCCATTTTCAGTGAATTAGAAATTTTATCCTGATTTTTTGTCAGATTTTTTAACCGTCTCCCATCTTTCTACTCATTTTTTCCTTCCTATCTTCTTCCTTTCTAAATCACGTTTTCATACCGATATTACCAAAAAGCTATTTTATCACATATTTTATCATATCCCTTCTTCACCAAAATAGACAGTGCCTTCCATATATA
>CALLNG010000487.1 GCA_938005345.1 uncultured Clostridia bacterium | reverse complement strand
CGCTTCCATATGGATACAAACGAGGACACGAACACCTTTGAAGTATTGTTTGGCGACAAATTCCTGTTCCAATTCTTTTAAGATTGGCATATTATTTTCAGCCCATTGGATTTTTTTCATTCCAGATGGAGCTAAAGAAAGGTCTTTGACAATACTGTTCATCATAAGTTCTCCTTTCCAAACAGAGATAAGGCTGTTTGTTTATCTTGCTCAATTTGGCGGCGCAAGGCATCGGCTCCGTCAAATTTTTGTTCAAAACGAATATTTTGCAAAAATTCCACTTTCATCTGACGGCCATATAAATCGCCGTCAAAAGAGAGCAAGTGGGTTTCAATGGAAAGCCGCTTTTCACCAAATGTTGGTACCATGCCGACATTTGTGACAGATGGATACGATACACCATCAATCTTGGCAAGTGTACGATACACTCCATTTGGCGGCAGTTGAAGGGTAGGGGCAGGATATAGATTTGCAGTAGGGAATCCTAGCAATGTACGTCCACGTTGATGTCCATGGGCAATCAATCCACAGACTGCGAACGGATGCCCCAGCAGTAGGTTGGCGGCTGGAAGATCCCCTTGTGTTACAAGTGAGCGCACACGTGTGCTGCTGACGGGTATTCCACCATATAAAACTGGTGTTTGAATATAGCAACCCATATCATACTGCCTACAAAGTTCCTGCAAACGCTCTGGCGTACCACTTTTGTTTTTGCCAAACCGATAGTTAAATCCAACTGTGACAAAAGAAGCGCGGCATGTCTGCCACAAAATCTTTTGCACAAAGTCTTCCGGCTTCAAGTCAAAATAGGCAGGAGTAACATGTTCTATGTATACATATTCAATACCCATCTCTTCCAGCAATTGTAGTTTTAATGGGAGGGGGGTTAACAGGGCAACGGGTGAGTTGCTTTTCAAGTAAGACGGGTGTCTATCAAACGTATAAACACAGGATGCAAGACCCCGTTTACGCGCAGCATTTTTCATTTGTTCTATCAACGCTATATGGCCGCGGTGCAGCCCGTCAAAGCTACCCAAGGCGACCGCACAATGGGGTAATGGGCGTAGACCCAGTTGATTGGTAATCAGTTGCATGAATTGGTCCACCTCTTAATAAAACGCTTTGGTCAAACAAAGCAATTGTTTGCCGTCCACCTGTTTGCAGGTGGAAAGGCATAGAAAAGTACCTGCTTCATTATATATACGGAAAGTTTGTCCCAACTGGCCTAATCTTGTGGAAATCGCCGCCCCGTTGAGCACTTGTTTTTCCTGCTTGGAATTTATGGTATACGGCGGATATTGTAAAAATAATTGGTCCAGCGGAATGATATGGGCTACTGCATCTTGCTGCAGTTGGGAAAAAGTTACGCTATCTTGAATTTGGAACATACCACTGCGTGTCCGAATCAGCTTTTCCATTGCTGCACCGCAGCCTAAGGCTTGTCCAATATCATGGCACAGAGTGCGAATATAAGTTCCTTTGGAACAAGTTACGTCTATTGTCGCGCGGAGACCATCAAAGTCCAGTAACTGCAGTTCTGATATCATTATCTTGCGCGGTGGGCGTTCCACTACCTCACCCTGGCGTGCTAATTCATATAGCTTTTTCCCGCCAATTTTAATAGCGGAATACATAGGGGGAATTTGTTGAATCTCTCCGGTGAAATGCGGTAAGGCCTGTTCAAGCTGTTCACAAGTTATTGCAGTATCGCATTGTGTTAAAATTTTGCCGCACATGTCTTGGGTATCTGTCACAACGCCGAAACGAATCACAGCACGGTAGGACTTATCCGTGTCCGTTAACATACCGGACACTTTTGTTCCCTTGCCAATGCAAATCGGCAGGACCCCTTCTGCATCAGGGTCTAGTGTCCCAGTATGCCCCACTTTTTTCATTTGTAAAATATGACGTATTTTCGAGACCGCTGTATGGGAGGTAATACCCGGCGGTTTATATAAATTGATAATTCCATTCATAGGCTTCTTCCTTACAATGCTTGTATCGCTGCTGCGACGATTAGCTTTTTTGCTTCTGCAACAGCGGCCTGTATGACACAACCGCTGGCCCGCTGATGGCCGCCGCCACCAAACCGTTTCGCGACATTGGAAACATCGGCATATTCATTAGAACGCAGACTGATTTTTACTTCGCCCATTTTCTTTTCCTTTAATAAAATACCAATTTCCACGCCTTGAACCATTCGGGTATAGTCTGTCAGACCTTCCGAATCCTCCTGTAAAGCACCGCTTTGGCGAAGCATATCTTGTGTCACAGACATCACTGCTATTTTCCCATCTTCATGTAATTCTAACGATTCCAGGGCTAAAGCAGTCAGTTTGAGCTTTGCGTAGGGGACACAATC
>CALLNG010000486.1 GCA_938005345.1 uncultured Clostridia bacterium | reverse complement strand
CTTATAATTGGGATTGACCCCAAGCCACGGCTCTCCTTCTGAAAATCCCGCATTTCCGCAAGATCCGCTGGACGGATCGCGTCTTCATTATGCGCACCGCGGCGTTTTTTATTCAAATAAGGCCCTTCCAAATTGATACCAACAACCTCATCTTCTCTAGCTAGTTTCTCCAGGGCAGAAATCACTTCATCCCGGTATCCGGTCACAGTCGTTGGGAAAAAGTTTAAAATACCGTTTTGATACATATAATCGCGCCAAACGGAAAAATCTTCATAGCTCATGGAATCAATGCCTACGGCTCCATGTGTATGCATATCAAAAAAACCTGGAAGCACATAGCATCCGCTTAAATCTAATACATCATCAATTGCAGGGATATCTCGGTCATCTTTCATAAATATATCGGAAATGGTTTCTCCAATCTCCAAATCTAATTTTTCAAAAGCAAAACCACCGGTTAATACTTCTGCATTTCTTAGTATCATATTCTTCCCTCCTTTCACTGGTCCTCCACACAAATCCCTTTATAATTGTCCGTCAGCCGCCTGATCCATCAGCACAACAACGTCGCGGTGCAACTGCAACAAAGTAGATGGATTTTGTGTCGTTACCATACCACTAAATAATTCTTTTGCCACTTTTTGTTTGGAAGCCCCGCTAATGAGCATCAAAATTTTTTTTGCCTTCAAACTACTTCCAACACCCATTGTAATAGCCTTTGTTGGAACATCGGCAATTGAATCAAAAAATCTAGCATTTGCCTCAATTGTCTCATGTGTTAAGTCTACCGTATGAGTTGGTGCAGAAAGACTTTCCGCCGGCTCATTGAACCCAATGTGCCCATTTGGCCCAATGCCTAGAATCATCAGATCAATTCCGCCTTTGGATTCAATTTTTGCATCATATTGTTTACACTCCGCCGCAAAATCATTTGCGGTTCCGCTTGGGATATTGATATTCTCCTCTTTTAAATTGACACCTGAGTACAAATTCTGATTCATAAAATAATAATAACTTTGAGGATGATCATGGTTCAAACCAAGATACTCGTCCAAATTAAATGTCGTTACCTTAGAAAAATCCAGTTTCCCACGCTGATACATCGCTCTGATTTGCTGATACATACCAACTGGCGTCCCGCCTGTTGGCAATCCCAAAACAGCCTCCGGTTTACTATGAACCAAATCACAAACCATCTGCGCCGCATAGGCGCTCATTTCCTCATACGTTGCAAACACTTTCTTTTCCATCTTGATAGGCCCCCATTTCATCGTTTATTAATAGTTATCCCGGTAATAATCAATGGTTTCTTTTAAGCCGCTCTCCACAGTATATGCTGGTTTCCACTCTAAAAGACTGAGCGCCTTGTGATTGTCCAGATAACTGTGTACAATATCACCGACACGTGCCGGTTGATATTCTACTTCTACTGACGCTCCACTGATATTCCGCATCATGGTAAACAGGTCGTTGAGACTTGTTTGTGTGTTGGTACTGACATTGATAATCTCGCCACTTCCATGGGTAAGCGCTGCGACATTGGCACTGGCAATGTCTTTCACGTATATAAAATCTCTTGTCTGCTCTCCATCGCCAAAGATAACCGGCGTTTTCCCTGATAAAAACCGATCTGTAAAGATAGAGATAACACCACCTTCACCTTTTGGATCCTGACGGATTCCATAAACGTTCGCATAGCGCAGCACCGTGTATTCAAACCCGTGAATATCTGCAAAAACTGCAATATAGTGTTCCGGGGTATGCTTGGATATTCCATAAAAAGAAATCGGAGCAACTGTATGCTTTTCATCAACTGGAAGATATTCTGGATTTCCATACACTGCTGCAGAAGAGGCATAAATAAATTTCTTGATACCAAATTTCGCCGCAACTGTCAGCAAATGAACGGTTCCTAAAATATTAACCTGTGTATCAAACACAGTATCTTGAATAGATTTTTGAATATCTATCTGCGCCGCTTCATGATAAATTACTTCCGGCCGTTCTTTTTCAAACACTGCTTCAATATCATCAGACAAAATGTCCATTTGATATAACGTCGCTTTTGGATTTAAATTTTCCATTCTGCCTGTAGACAAATTGTCAATAATGATGACATCATGTCCCTGTTCTACCAACATATCGGTAATATGCGAACCTATAAAGCCGCAGCCTCCCGTTACTAAAATTTTCATAACGCAATCCTTTCCCATGTGTTTGAACCTGTTACTTTTTTCACAGTTTCATTGTACCATAATTATGCTAAAAATTCAAGTCACAGGTACACATGTCAAATATTTTATGGTTTCCTTTACTTAGACAATCCCAAAAATGCACACATTTCATCTGAAATTTGATTTGCCAATTCAGCCGTCGGCATTTCACAGAACACACGAATCAGTGGTTCCGTCCCTGAAAAACGGGCAATAATCCATCCACCGTTTTCAAAATAAACCTTCAATCCATCCATGTAGCTAACTTTTTCAACTGGCAACGTGAAATCTGGAATCTTTTTCTCGGTAAACAGCAACTCCTGTAGCTGCGCTTTTTTCTCATGAGAAAATTTAAAGTCACATTCACTCATAGTAACGCGGCCATATTTTTCATAGATTTCTTCCATGATTTCAGAAAGGCCTTTCCCCGTTACACACATCATTTCCACCAGCAAAGAGGCCGCAAAAATACCATCTTTTCCTTTAATATGTCCGCGAATGGTAAGACCACCGCTGGACTCGCCGCCTATTAGTGCATCGGTTTCTTCCATTTTAGAACTGATATGTTTAAAGCCAACCGGTACTTCATAGCATTTTTGTCCCATATCTTCGGCAATTTTATCCAAAAGGTGTGTTGTTGCCAGGTTGCGGACAGCGGGACCCGTCCAACCTTTATATTTTGTCAAATAGTAATAGAGCAATACTAAAATTTCATTTGGATGGATAAAACGGCCTTTGTTATCAATGATACCAATCCGGTCTGCATCTCCGTCCGTTGCAATCCCAATGTCATAGCCCTTTTCCACAACCAAATCTTTTAGCCTTGTCAGTGTGGATGCCGAAGGTGACGGCAGTCGTCCGCCAAACAAGGTATCATGGCGGTCATTGATGATATCCACTTCACAGCGAACCGTCAGCAAAATAGTTTGCAACGAGGTTTTGGATACGCCGAACATGGGATCTAGCAACACTTTTAGATTTTTATTACGAATGGTCTTGATATCCAGCATATTCAAAATACTGTCAATATAATCATTGAATGGTTCTATGTAACGGACAATGCCCTGTTCCATCGCTTTGTCAAACTCAATCATATGAATTGCAGGTTTGGTTTTGCCAATCGCTTCAATTTTATCAGTTACAGTTTCTGTGGCGTCACGTCCACCCTCTGTAAATACTTTAATCCCATTATATTCTGCCGGATTATGACTTGCTGTGACTGCCATGCCATATTTCACACCACTTTGTTTAATAGCAAACATAATCAGCGGTGTCGGTGCATCTTCTTTAATGAAATCCACTTGAATACCATTGCCCGCAAAGACTTCAGCTGCCCATTTTGCACCTGTGTCTGATAAGAAGCGCCGGTCAAATCCAATAATGACCTCATTTGCTCCTTCTTCTTTCATCATTTCAGACAATGACTGGGTTAACAACTGAATATTTGCCCGGGTAAACTCATCTCCAATGATAGCACGCCATCCGCCTGTTCCAAAATGTACCATTATTTTTCACCTCTCAAAATTTGTTCACAATGTTCTAGTTCTTCCGGTGTATTGACACCTACAATTTGTTTTGCATCATAAATCCGGAATCCTTCTACTTTTTCTCCTTTTTTTACCGCTTCCC
>CALLNG010000485.1 GCA_938005345.1 uncultured Clostridia bacterium | reverse complement strand
TGACATAGAAAAACACCTCCTATGGTTTTTATTTCATGATTCCATAGAAGGTGTTGTTTTTCTATTGTACATTTTTTTGCTGGGACAGTTCATTGAGAAAGGCTATTTTATGCCATAATTTATTTTCCAAGATAGGTAAGAAAACGCTGGTACGCTTCCTGCCAGGTTTTGTGGTCCTGCGGAAGGTATTCTTTAGTAGGGGTAGCGTTTTTAATGATTTGCCGGGCGCTTGCCAAATCCGGTACTTTACCGAGCGCTATCATTTGAACAATTGCGTTACCAGTTCCAGTTGCTTCTACTGGACCTGTTACCACACGCTTTCCAGATGCGCTGGCGATAAACTGGCAAACCAGGGTATCTTTAATGCCGCCGCCTACCATATGAATCACATCGAGAGTGCGGCCGAAAATCTCTTCCAACCCAATGACGGAGTGTGCACATTTGAATGCCAAACTTTCTGCAGCGGTACGTATGATTTCGCCCTCTGTTTGCGGGACAGGCTGTCTGGTATCGCGGCAGAACTGGCGAATCCGTTCCGGCATATTGCCCGGTGTGGCAAATGCTTCATAGTCAGGGTCAATCAGAGAAACAAGCGGACGCGAAGCGCGCGCTGCCTGCTCCAATTCTTGGAAAGAGTAATCTTTTCCTTCCCGCTGCCACTGGCGGCGGCATTCCTGAATAATCCAAAGTCCCATGATATTTTGAAGAAAACGAATTTTTCCTTCTACACCGCCTTCATTTGTAAAGTTATGCGCAAAAGAGGATTCGTTAATCAGAGGACTGTCCAATTCAGCACCCAGTAAAGCCCAGGTTCCCGTGCTGATATAACAATAATTTTCGTCCTTTTCCGCTGGCACGCTTGCAACAGCGGAAGCAGTATCATGAGAGCCAACCGCAACTACGGGAATGGGCGGGCACCCTAATTCTTCGCATAGGTCTTGACGCAGAGGGCCAATAATGGTTCCGGGAAGAATGGGTGTTTCAAACAAGTGGGAAGGAATCCCAGCTTTATCCATCAACTCTGTACACCATGTGCGGCTATTAGCATCCAATAGCTGTGATGTAGAAGAGATGGTATATTCATTTTTCATTTTACCTGTCAAAAAGTAATTGAAAATATCAGGGGTAAATAACAGACGGTCCGCTTGCTGCAACAATTCCGGCTGCTCTTGCACAATGGAAAGCAGTTGGTAAAAGGTGTTAAAAAAGTTAAATTGGATTCCAGTTTTTTCAAATAAATAAACATTTCCAAATTGTTTGTCCGCCAACTCCATCATACCCTGTGTCCGCGTATCACGGTAATGGTAGGGATTTCCCATCATATTTCCAAGTTTGTCAAATAGAGCAAAATCGACGCCCCAAGTATCAATACCGATGGCCTCAATGTCGCGGTGCCCACTGCGCATGCAGGTCAATATTCCTTGTTTGATTTCATGGAATAAACGCAGAATATCCCAGTATAGATGTCCACCCACCATGACAGGATCATTGGAAAAACGGTGAATTTCCGTTTCATGCAGCGTTTTCCCGTCATATTCGAAGATAATCGCCCTACCACTGGAGGCACCAAAATCAAACGCTAACACTTTACAATGTTGTCCCAATATCATCAACCTCTTTCTATGTAAAATTTCACAGGAATCTATGTTAAAATGACAAACTATCCTGGAAACACAAAACACCCGTAGGCAAAATGTCCGTCGGGTGTCCTTTCTTCAGTATACCACAAAACAAAGGAGATTGCAACGGAAAAAATAGGCGAAAAGTTTTGTGGAAAATAGATAAAAAATGAAAATAGAGATGGAGAAAACAAGAGATAAATATAGAATATGAAAGAAAACAAGAGTTTGTGGTTTATAAATTAAAAAAATATAAAAAAAGTGTTGACAAAAGAAATAAAAAGTATTACAATAGATAGCGTGTCAAAAAGGGAAATCTTAGAAGAACCTGGTTTTCACTTGAAAGATTGTGAGCAAAATGGTTCGGGAAACGCCCCGGAGACTTGAAATAAACAAAAAGATGGAGGGATATTATGTCTACTTATATGGAAAAAAGCGGCGAAGTAGAAAGAAAATGGTATATCATCGACGCTGCTGGCAAGCCGCTGGGTAGAGTAGCAGCAGCGGCAGCTTCAATCCTGCGCGGCAAACACAAACCAACATTTACTCCGCATGTAGACTGTGGTGACCATGTCATTATTTTGAATGCGGAAAAAGCGGTGCTGACAGGAAACAAATTGGTGCAGAAGTATTACTACAGACATACCGGCTGGATTGGCGGTCTCAAAGCAGTTCAGTATAAAGAACTGATGGAAAAACGTCCAGAACAGGCGATGGAGTTGGCGGTTACAGGTATGCTGCCACACAATACGCTGGGCAGAAGCGCTGCGACTAGACTGCGTGTATATAAAGGGGAAGAGCACAACCACGCGGCACAAAAACCGGAAGTTTGGACCATGGAGATTCGCTAAGAAAGGAGGAGTAGTTTATGGCATTGCAACAATATTATGGAACAGGAAGAAGAAAGAAATCAGTAGCACGGGTAAGATTGGTTCCGGGGAATGGGACCATTACCATTAACAATAGAACAATTGATGATTATTTTGGGCTGGAAACGCTGAAAATGATTGTGAAGCAACCACTAGAATTAACTTCTACATTGGGAAGCTATGACGTTATTTGTAAAGTACAGGGTGGTGGATTTACCGGGCAAGCAGGTGCGATTCGGCATGGTATTTCCAGAGCTCTGCTAAATGTGGATGAAGAAACGTTCCGTCCGATTTTGAAAAAAGCAGGTCTTTTAACAAGAGACCCACGTATGAAAGAAAGAAAAAAATACGGACTCAAAGCAGCAAGACGTGCACCACAGTTTTCCAAGAGATAATCTGTGTATTAGGTACGATTACTGGGATCCCTTCTTTCGAGGGAACTGGAATAATCAGGGGAGGAGTGCTTTTGTATTACTCGTAACGCACAGGCTATCCAAACCTGGGCCGAATAGAAAAAGCCAAAGAGATGTCTTTCATTACAAAAGAAAGACATCTCTTTTTATTGGCGTCTTTAGGCGTGAGAAAAAACCTCCGGTTCTACCGGAGGAA
>CALLNG010000484.1 GCA_938005345.1 uncultured Clostridia bacterium | reverse complement strand
ATGGGAGGAATCTCTTCGTAAAATGAAAGCAGGCGGTTTGTCGATTGCATCCGTTTATGTCATTTGGATTCATCACGAAGAGCGAAAAGGAGAATGGGAATTTAGTGGCAGCCGTGACATCCGGCAGTTTTTAACGTTGTGCCAAAAACATGGGATGAAGGTTATTTTGCGGCTGGGACCGTGGGCGCATGCAGAGGTGAGAAACGGCGGGTTTCCGGATTGGTTGGTGGAGGAGCTTCCTGCGGCGGCGCTCCGGACCAACGACCCGCAGTATTTGGGCTATACGAAACAGTTTTACCAGAAAATCATGGAGCAGGTACAGGGGCTTTTGTGGAAAGAGGGAGGTCCGCTTATTGCCGTCCAGCTTGAAAATGAATATCCCGGGGACCGTACGCATTTGCAGACGCTGAAAGAAATGGCGGTTGAACTCGGGTTTGACACCCCATTTTATACGGCAACTGCATGGGGGTGCAATGGATACAGCGACATTCCGGACGGGGAAATGGTTCCAGCCTTTGGCGGGTATCCTGATGCGCCCTGGGCGGGGCATATTCACCGGCTGCACCGCAAAGAGCAGTACGTGTTTACCAAAGTGAAAAATGACGCTATCATCGGCAGTGATTTGAGCAAAGAAGGGAACAAAAGCGGCGCCATTGACACCAGTCTCTATCCCTACATGACCTGCGAACTGGGGACAGGCGTTCAGCCTGTCAAACATAGGCGCCCCTGTATTTCCACAGATGATATGCTATCTCTGGCCTATACCAAGCTGGGATCGGGGTTGAATTTGATTGGGTACTATATGTTTCACGGCGGGACCAATCCCGATGGAAAAGAAACAACGCTGCAGGAAAGCGCCGCAACGGGCTACCCAAACGATTTGCCGGTAAAGAATTACGGCTTTCAGGCGCCCATTGGAGAATATGGCATCATCAGGGAAGCCTACCACCATTACCGGCTGCTGCATCTATTTTTGCAAGAATTTGGCGGACGGCTTGCCAATACGGAAACGGTGCTCGGACAAGACCAGGAGACGCTGCGCCACAGCGCCCGGGTTCATGGGAACAGCGGTTTTTTGTTTGTGAACAATTATCAGCGGTATACACCCATGCCGCAGGTTAGCAGCGTCCAGTTTGTTCTTTCATTTGCAGAGGAAACGCTTTGTTTCCCCGCACAGCCATTTTCTGTCCCGCAGGACTGCTATTTTGTGTTTCCATTCCATTTTGACCTCAATGGAATCGATTTGGTTTATGCCACGGCACAGCCGGTATGCCGCATACAAAATGAAGATGAGACCGTGTATTTTTTCTTTGCACCAGAAGGTATCGCGCCGGAGTTTGCGCTGGAACGGGAAGCGCGGATTTCCGGAGAATCCTTTTTGGGCGGGGACATACAGATTGTCCGGCCAAAGGCGGGGAAAAACAGCGGGTTTCAGGTAGAAAAAAACGGAAAAACCGTGACGATTGTGACATTGACAAAACAGGAGGCGCTGGCGTTTCATAAGATATGCCAAGGCGGGCGGGAAGAAGCCGTTCTTTGCACGTGTCCGCTGTTGATGGACGGCGAAACGGTACTGTTACAGCCTCTGCAAAACCAGCTATGTGACAACCTGTTTGTTTATGGCGATCCAAAAGAAGGAGCTGGAATACAACATCTAGGGAAGTGCGGACGGTGGGACCGTTACGGTTTTGCACCCGAGATATTGGCAGCGGCCGGCGTGCAGATTCAAAAGAAAACGGCATGCGGAGAGTATGAAGTTTTCATTGATTGGACGCTTTTGGAACAGGTGAAAGATATCATAGTCACCTTCCGGTATGAAGGGAGCAGCGCCGCCCTTTATGCAGACGGAGAATTGGTGGCAGACCAGTTTTATTGCGATGGGACATGGAAGCTCAGTTTGCGGTATTTGGCTGAAAAAATGCGGGGCAAAGCAATCACGCTGAAAGTGGAAGCGCTCGCCCAGGGGGATTACGTGTTTGTTGAAACCGTTCCGCCAATGAATGCGCAGGGAAATGCGCAGCGGTTGATAGGGCTTGATGTGGAATGCGAATATCAATTGAGTCTACAGGGAATACAACAATAGCGCGAAGCGGAAGAGGGAGCCCAGCGTGTACGCTGGACTTCCGCTTCCGCTTGGTACCTACCTTTTTTCGTCTCTCTTTATGCGCCGCCGCGTACCCGTACAGCTGCGGCATATGCAGTCCTGTACCTCCGTATCCCCACCGTCCCGTACTTTTTTGTTCTGACACGCCGTATGCCCTTTTTGCGCCGCCGCGCCGGGCCTCCGACGGGTGTGGAAAATTTTTTGCAAAAGTTTTGCAAAAGGGGTTGCAATTTGCGGCAGATGGGTGTATAATGAGAGCGCATTGAAGCGGAAATCTTTTTTTTACGCGAAAATGTAATCGATTACATATTCGTACAACATGTCCCCGCATCGGCGGCGTATCTGTCGGTTTTTGCCGCGGGAATGAGTCTGCCGGTCCTTAAAGCCGGGGGCTTCGCCCATAGGGGCAACCATCGGGAAGCGGTACGTTTGCCGGGCATCGGGAAGCGGCTTGCTGACCAGAACACAACAATTCAATTTAGGAGGTTTGGTTCATGAACAAAGTAAGAATTGGTATTATCGGCTGCGGCGGAATCGCCAATGGGAAACACATGCCCTCCCTGTCCACATTGGACAATGTGGAAATGGTGGCGTTTTGCGATTTGATTGAAGAACGTGCCCAAAAAGCGGCCAAAGACTACGGCACAGCGGACGCAAAAGTGTACACGGATTACAAAGAGTTGCTGAAGGATACTACGATTGATGTGGTGCATGTGTGCACGCCCAACCGCTCCCACAGCTTCATCACGGTGGATGCGCTGCACAGCGGCAAACACGTGATGTGCGAAAAGCCTATGGCAAAAACAGCAGCGGAAGCGAAAAAGATGCTGGATGCGGCCAAAGAGACGGGCAAGAAACTGAC
>CALLNG010000483.1 GCA_938005345.1 uncultured Clostridia bacterium | reverse complement strand
AATATCGATGGGATACTTTTCAAGAATCTGATAATGATATATCTCTTTTTTTAAAATGCTCACGAATTCTCCCCCTGTCCATCTATTTTTATACTATGCCAGTTAATTGGATATGTAAGAAAACTCTAATACCATGGGGCTGGTATCTTCGGATAAGCCCTCACATAAATCATCTGCTCTTTGTGCCGTTCCGCGGATTCTTTTTAAAGAGGAATATCTCACGGCCTCAAATTCCGTAGAATTTGGATTGGTAATTCTGGCAGTAGAATCAATATGTGTTATATAATCCTGCACCGTCATATAAACCCAGACCATCGATCCGTCTGAGGTTTCGCATTTACAAACCACATCCGTATTGGCATTTTCATTGTATCCAATGCCAATGGAAGGTTCTATAGAAACGACATCTACATAAACTGGCGTACCGGAACTAACGCTTTGAGAAAACCATTTCGCCTCAGATACTGCAAATGTTTGGGACGGTGCGGACGACTGTTCTAAAGACGGTTCTATGATATATCCAAACGTACCCACCATAACAAATATCATTATCCCTGCTGCAAGTACGGCAAGCATTTGAAACATTGTCTTCACATGACGTTCATTTGCAGCCAGCACGCTTGTCTCCTTTGCCGTATTGGTATGATTCAATTCTCTTATTTCACCCGCATGTTCACGATTTGCCTCTTGAAATAATTGTGCATATTCCCAATTTGTAAAACGAAACGTGATCGTCCCGGCCTGCGACAAAGGCAAGGATGAAGTAAAAATATTGGCACTTTTCCCTCTTGCGGTATGTTCATAAGAAAGTTCCTGTGTTTTCATCAGCACGCTTAATAAATAGTAGGTGCCCACTGCCGCTACGCCGGCAAGCAAGACGCTCAAAAATGATTCTGCGTTTGCCATGATACAAAGGAATAGTACCACACCACCAATGAGAACCGCCTCTGCACAAATTCCCAGCAACACTCTATGATATTGTTTTCTATGTGCTAAACAGTCACTGCAAATCGGCATATTTACACTGACGGTTCTGGTAGTGCGACTAATTCCATTGAGTGCCTCCTGGAAATAGCTAATTTTCTCTCTATTCTGTGTAGATTTCATACAGCATGTACAAAACGGAGGGACAACAAATGCATCCCCAAAAACATCAACTGAAAAAATTTTGTCCGCCCGCTTGTTCTGCCTTTTTTTTCGTTCAAATGCCTCCTTTTTCTTTAGAATTTCACGCAGCGTTTCAATATCCCGCAGTAGTGACTCAAGCACGTCCGGCAACTGCGCAAAACAATCTTTTAATGTCTCTGTGATTTGTAAGGACAATGCCGTCAGGTTTCTTTCATTATGTAAATATACAGCAATGTTCTGTAATTCAACCGCGAGTTTTCGACTGTTTGGGTCTTCCAAACCTTTGGTAATCAAATGAATTTGCAGTGGCCGCGCATATAAATTCCATGTTTTCAACAGCGCAATGAGATCATCCACCGCTTTTTTCAATTTTGCAGCGCCATTGAGTATTCTTATTTTTGCACATTGCTTTCTTATCTGATCTTCCCTGGCATCCAGTTTTGATTTTACCCATAACTCATATTGGTCCAAACAATCTGATAAGATACCACTGTCGCAATACGTCTCGTCTGTTAAATATTTTTTGGCAAAAATCGTTATGACTTCTATGTATTCTATTTCTTTCAATGATTGTAGTTTTTGTGAAATGAGGATGCGGATACGTTCCCTTTTTTTGGTTAATTCTGAAGATACTTCCCACTGAGAAACCCCTGACATTTTTGCTTCGGTGCGGCACGAATTAATATATTCTGTCAAAGATACCACATCCAACTCACAAAATCGTTCATTGATTTCCAAAATATCCATTCCCAACTCAAATGGATCTAATCCTGTTGTAATACAAAATTGATACAGTGCAGCATTCAATTTTGACAAGGGCGGCAAGTATTGTTCCTGTATTGTTTCGCCAGTCTCGATTTGTTTTCGTATTTTCTCCTGTATTTCCGGCTCTATATCCACAAACCAATCCAATTCTGCACCAAGGCGTCTACTTGGATTGAGCAATACATTTTGCGCTTCTAGACATGTATCCGGATCCGATAAAAAACCCATTTCTTCTGTAGCCATTAAAATGGATCTGCGGCTATCTATGCTAGAAACCCTTAAGATATAAAATGGGTTCACTTTAAAAGGGCTTCCATCCCTCTGTTCTTTCAAATTGCTTTCTGGAACTTATGTTTGCGGTTCTGTTTGTTCTAGAAACTCTTGTTCTTCTTGTCCGTTTGGTCCCACTGGCTGTTGTTTTTTATTCCGAGCAGGTTCTTCCGACTGCGTTTCTTCTGTCATGACGCTTTCTTCCTGCTCAAGCGAGAGGAAAGCGTCACCCGCCCACGCTGCATCATATATCGCATAGATGGCATTGTCTTCTTTGAACTGTTCTCCAAACATAGAGGCAATCGTATCGTATATTTCTGAATCTAAATTACAATGCAATTCTTTGCCGGTTTCATCATAAACAAATACGATTTCTTCACCATCTGTATACGTATAAAATGCATGCTGCACCCGAAAACCTGGGTACTGCCGCACCACTTCATGCTGTAAATAAATTTTGTACAACTCTATTATCCGGTCGTCACGCCCTGCTTCCAGAGCCGCCACTTTTTCGCGAAGTGCGTTTATATCATGCACGATTCTTGTTTTATAGTCCGGCAGCAGCGGACTGCTTTTTATTTGTTCACATTTCCGCCGATAATCGGACTTGTCCGTATGTAGTACCCATATCATAACACGCCTTTTAATATCGTGATACAAAACATCGTATTCCAGATGAAAATGAGACCTACAATTTGAGCATTGCGTACTAAAAAAAGCTCCGCTTATTATTTTTTCAGACAACTCTTTTGACAAATCAGTATTCACGCTTTTCCAAGCAGTTGTGGAAAAAGCTGCATGACACTTCGGGCAATTTACCTTTACCTGATAAGGAATAGACATCGTTACCTTCCCCCTACTGAACGATCTTCATTTTGTTGAAATCCTATAGGCGCCCGCTTTTTCTTTTCAGGAAGCAGGCCAAACGCATTGTCAAAACACGCCGTATTAATACGTTCTAACCCGTTTTTTACAGCGTGTCTGCCCGCTTCCCGTAGAACAAAGGTGACATCAGATAGCGGCCGTCCTGCTAAAACAGCGGCAATTTCTTTTTTATCCACCGTTTCCTCTACCGGAAGGTCTTTGCATTTTGCTTGCAAAAGGGCTTCGATTTCTTCTGCGGTTGCCGGCTTCACCTCAATGATATAATCAAAACGTCCTCTGCGAAGAATTGCCGGATCAATTGCCTCAATCATATTGGTCATAGCAAATACCAAAACTCCTTTTGCTATCGCTTTTGGTATCTCTCTTAGAAACTCTGCCACTTCCTCAATATGATATATTCCGGAAGGACCGCTCTTCCTTCTGTCTGTTAAAAACGCTTCCATTTCATCTATTACAATAATAGAGGGCGCAGAATCCATCGCCGATTGAAAAACTTCGGATATCTTTTTACTCGTATCATGAATATAGGTGCTG